>DATLWH010000962.1:0-6929 GCA_035576505.1 Thermoanaerobaculia bacterium
CGGGGGTCGGGTGTCGGGGGTCGGGGGTCGGGGGTCGGAGGAAAGCATGAAGGCGGAAGGATGAAGGCGGAAGGATGAACGTCACGCTTATCCTTCATCCTTCATCCTTCGAATCATCGCCACTCCGACCCCCGACCCCCGCTCCCACCCCCCACACCCCACCCCCCTCACCTACGGGGGTGGGGGGTGGGGAGTGGGAGTCGGGGGGTCGGGGTCGGAGGAAAGCATGAAGGCCGAAGGATGAAGGCGGAAGGATGAACGTCACGCTTCATCCTTCATCCTTCATCCTTCGAATCACCGCCACTCCGACTCCCGACCCCCGACCCCCGACTCCCGCGGAACCTACCACCCGATCCCGTAGTCTTCCCCGTGATTGCTCGATCCACCCCAGAGCGTGCCGTGGGCGCGGTCGATCAGGATGGCGTTGATCGGGCCGGACGTGCGGTCCTCGAACGTCATCGTGTAGCCCATCCTCCGCAGCTCGCCGCGCACCCACGGCGGCTCCGCGGAGTTGAGGAGGATGTTGCCCGGCTTGATGTCGTGCGCACCGAAGGAGCTATGCATCTGGAAGCTGTTCACGTTCGGCGCCTCGGTGGCTTCCTGCACGGTCATCCCGAACTCGACGATGTCGAGGAAGAACTGCAGGAGGTTCTGATCCTGGCTATCGCCCCCCTGAACCGAGAAGACCAGCCACGGCGCCGCATCCTTCAATGCAAGGGTCGGCGTGAGCGTCACGCGCGGGTGCTTCCCCGGCGCGACGACGTTGTACGGCCCCTCGGCAGGATCGAGGACGAAGCTCTGCATCCGCTCGCTCAGACCGATCCCGCTGTTTCCGGCGATGACGGCCGGCAGCCAGCCGCCGCTCGGTGTGACCGATACCGCCCACCCTTCCGCGTCGGCTGCTTCGACCGAGGTCGTGCCCGCGTAGAAGGCGAAGAGGTAGTCGTTTGGTAGTGAGGCAGTGGGGCGGAGAAACTCATTCTGGCGAAGAGCGCCTGATTCCGGCGTGCCCGCGGGCTTCGGCGCCGGCGGCTTCGGCGCATCCCAGTTCCTGAGCAGCTCGGGATAGGGATTCGTACCGCCCTGATACGGCCACGGATCGCCCGGCCGGCTCTTGGGATCGTTGTGTTCCGCGTTGATCAGCCTGGCGCGCTCTTTCGCGTACTCCTTCGACAGCAGACCCTTCACCGGCTTCTCCGGCTGCGCGTAGATATCTCCGTAGTAGAAGTCGCGATCGGCCCAGGCCAGGCTCATCGTCTGGTAGACCGTGTTGATGTAGCGCGGCGAATTGAAGCCCATCCCCTTCAGGTCGAAGTTCTCGAGGATGTTGAGCGCCTGCAGCATGGCTGGCCCCTGCGTCCAGACGTTCAGCTTGTAGACGTCGATGCCTTTGTAGCTGGTCGAGACCGGCTCTTCGATGTGGACTTTCCAGCCGGCCAGATCCTCATCGGTGAACAGGCCGCCCTGCTCGCGCGTACCGCGGACGATCTCCCTGGCGATGTCGCCCTTGTAGAAGCGATCGTACGCGGCGTAGATCGCTTCCTTGCGCGACTTTCCCTTCTTCAACGCCTCCTGCTCGGCATCGACGAGCTTGCGCAACGTCGCGGCAAGGTCCGGCTGCCGGAAGATCTCGCCGGCCACGGGTCCGGGATGTTTCGGGTTGTCGTGGATCAGGAAGACTTTTTTCGAATACGGCCAGTTCTTCAGCTTGTCCTTGTTGCGGTCGATCGTGTTCGCCGACTGCGCCTCGAGCGCGTAACCGTCCGCCATCTCGATGGCAGGACCTAGGACGTCTTTCAGCGACAGGCGGCCGTACTCCGCAACCATCGTCATGATCCCGCCCGGCGTTCCGGGCGTGACGGCGGCCAGGACGCCTTCGTCCGGAGGATGAGCGAATCCCTTGCTTTTGTAGAACTCCGGGGTCGCGCCCGTGGGTGCCACGCCGAGGGCGTTGATGCCGATCACTCTCTTCGTGTGCGGATCGTAGATGAGCGCCTGCGTCTCGCCGCCCCACGACAGCGTGTCCCACATCGTGCATGTCGCGGCGATCATGGCCGCCGCGGCGTCGACGGCGTTCCCGCCTTTCTGGAAGATCATCGAGCCGGCCGTGGCCGCAAGCGGCTTGCCGGTAACGGCCATCCAGTGCGAGCCGTGCAGCGGCGGCTTCTGCGTCCGTATCAGCGGCTGTTGTGCGAAGGCGGAGGCAGCGAGGAGCGAGAGAGACACGACGACGGCGATACGTTTCATCGCCGCGTATCGTAGATCAAGACGCGAAAACGCTGGGCAACCAACGCTGCCGACCGTGTCGGCTAATGCCTGACAGGACGACGCCGCGGGGCAGGAGTCGCCTGCAACGAAACCATAGTTACGCTGGTACCCGCGCTTCCTCGGGCGACGAGACGAAACTGATAGAGATCCGCGACGTCCGGAGTGAACGTCGGATTGCGGTCTGTCGTCGAGGAGAGTGTCGCCGCGGACGCTGACGGCTGACGGATGATGCTCCACTCCCACGAGGTCGCATTCTGCGGCGCGGTGCCGAGCAGGCGCGGCTCGCCGACGGGACCGAAGGCTTGATCGATCGTCGCCGCGTCTGCAAGGACAGGCCGGCCGAGGCGTATCGTCGAATTGACGCCGTCGACGACGTAGACATTTCCGTTGTCGTCGACCGTCAGCTCGGTCCCGCCGCTGAATCGCGCGGCGCTCCCCGTTCCGTCCGCACTCCCGTGCACTCCTGCCAGACCGGCCACGGTCGTGACCATCCCCGCGGGTGTGATCATCCGGAGGGCATAGTCGCTGGAGACATAGATGTTCCCGCTGCCATCGATCGCCACACCCACCGGATAGTTGAACCGCGCCTCGCTCAAAGGCCCGTCGTTGCTTCCGGCAGTTCCGGCCTGGCCGGCGAACGTGGTGACCACTCCCGAGAGCGTGATCTTCCGGATGGTGTGATTCAGCGAATCCGCGACATAGAGGTTCTCATCGGCATCGATGGCGATCTGAGAGGGAAAGTTGAACCGCGCCGCGGTTCCGATTCCGTCGTCACTGCCAACGTAGAGAAAGCCCGCCAGCGTCGTCACCAGCCCCGCGGGGGTGACCTTCCGAATGGCCTGGTTGAGCGTGTCGACGACGTAGATGTTCCCGGCGTGATCGGTTACCACACTGGTCGGGTTGTTGAAGCGCGCGGCCGTGGCATTGCCGTTGACGTAGTCCGGTGGAACGCCGGGCTTTCCTGCCACCGTCTGCACGACCCCCGCCGGGGTGATTCTGCGGATCGTATTGTTGCTGGTGTCGGCAACGATCAGGTTTCCGCTGCTGTCGGTCGTCAATCCGCCCGGATTCCAGAAACGCGCCGCCGAAACGAATCCATCCGCGCTCCCAGGAGCTCCTGACCGGCCCGCAAACGTCGTGACCACACCCGCCTGAGAGATCTTCCGGATCGTATGGTTGGCGCTATCGGTGACGTAGAGGTTCCCGCTGTGGTCGGTTGTTGCACCTTCGGGGTAGAAGAACCGCGCGGCACTCCCGGTCCCGTCGTCATCCCCGATGTTCCACCCTGCAAGCGTCGTGATGGCTCCCTCGGGAGTCAACTTCCAGATGGTGGAGATATCGGCGGCGTAGACGTTCCCGCTGCTGTCGGCCGTCACGGAGGTGAGCGTGCGGAACGTGGCCGGGGGCACCGTTGAACCGGGATTCAGGCTGCTTCCCGCCAGCGTCGTCACGAACCCCTCGGGGCTGATCTTTCTGAGGGTATGGTCGCAGACGACGAAGACATTGCCGCTGCCGTCGGTGGCCACGCCGAGCGGCTCCTGGAACCGTGCCGCGCTCCCCACCCCGTCCGCATCTCCTCTGGCTCCGGCCAGACCGGCAAAGGTAGTGACGACACCGTCCGTTGTGATTTTTCGGATCGTTTCGTTGTTCCGGTCGGCCACGTAAACGTTCCCCGCGCCGTCGGTCGCCACGCCGTACGGGAAATGGAACCGTGCCGCGCTTCCCGTCCCGTCGGCACTGCCGCTGTTTCCAGCAAGGCCGGCCAGCGTGATGACGACGCCGGCGGGGTTGATCCTCCGGATCGTATGGTTCTGGGTATCGGCCACATAGACGTTGCCGATACGGTCGACTGCCAGAGCGTTCGGGAAATAGAACTTTGCCGCGCTCCCCGTTCCGTCGGCACTACCGATGAATCCCTCGAAGGCTCCTGCCAGCGTGGTGACCTTCCCTTCAGGGTTGATCTTCCGTATCCTGTTGCCGGCGATCACGTAGACGTTCCCGCTGCTGTCGGTGGCCACGCCGGCCGGGTAGGAGAATCCTGCCGCGCTCCCCGTTCCGTCTCCAAATCCCGGCTTCCCGGCCAGACCGGCCAGCGTCGTGACCGCTCCTGCCGCGGAGATCTTCCGGATGGTCTGGTTGTACGTATCGGCGACGTAGACATTCCCGGCGCTGTCGGTAGCCACTCCGCCCGGATTGAAGAATCCCGCCGCGCCACCGATCCCGTCGGCAGCTCCGCGTTCCGCGGGCGGCCCGGCCAGCGTCGTGATCGTCAGCGATTGTCCACGAACGCCCGGCGGAAGAGAAGCGGCCGCCAGGACCGTCATGATGACCGCAGCACTCCGTCCCGAGGCGACGAGGGAGCGAATCAAAGACGGCAATGCCATGGGCTCGCCCACAGTCTAGCGCTCGCGAGGCCGCCGCTATGGAACCGATCGGCTAATAAACTACGTTGAAGGTTCTCCTAAGCCCTCTCGGGCGGCTAACAATCACGTAGGTCGGACTCTCAGTCCGACCGGAGCTTGGGAGATCGGTACTTGATAGACGCCTGTAGTTCAGAGCCTGCCAAGCTCCGGTCGGACTAGAGAGTCCGACCTACGTGGATTCTCCCTTACGGGGCGACTTCCAGCAGTTCGAACGAACCCGGCACGACCGGAGGCCGCGGCCGAGGATTCTTCTCGGTCGGCGCGGGCGCATCGCCGAACTTCGCGGCCGGCAGGAAGACATGGTGCGTCTTCGTGTCGAGCGCCATCGTGCGCGCGCTCAACTGCGTGGCCACGTTATCGACCACGTCGTATTTGTCCGGCGTCGATTCGTGGATGACGGTCAGCGTGGCACTCCGGCCGTTCGAGGCGAAGGCGAGCTGTCTCTCGTCGTCGAAGGCGGCGGCGTCCGTTCCCTTGCCGGTCGGTACCGTCGTCACGACATGGCCATTGGCAGCGTCGACGACCGTCATGATCTCGTTCTCGCAAACAGTGAACAAACGATGGTGTTTGCGATCGATGGCCAGGCCGCTCGGCGATTCACACGGGGCCAGCTTCCAGCGCGCGGAGACGGTGTTCGTCTTCGCATCGATCCTGGCCAGCTCGCTGGTGTCTTCGACATTGACGTAGACATGTCCGTGGCCATCGCTCACGCCGAACTCCGGCTTCCCGCCCAGGTCGATCGTGGCCACGACCTTGCCGTGGGTGTTGTACACAGTCGCGTTCTTTCCGCGGCCGTTGAAGGTGAACACGTGTTTGGTCGACGGATCGAAAAGGATGGCGTCGGGATTGTCGCCGGTCGACTTGACGTCGCTGATCCTGTTGAGCGTCTTCAGGTCGAAGATCGTCATCATGCTCACGCGCCCGTCGGAGATGAAGCCGCGGCCTCCGTCGTGATCGATAGCGATGCCGTGCACGCCCGGGGTGTCGGGAATGAGACCGACGACCTTGCCTGAATCGACATCGACGACTTCGACCCGGTCGCCGTGCGAGACGTAGGCACGCCTGGCCGGGGAGTCGATGGCCATGTAGTCCCACCCCCCGCTCCCGCCGATGGGGATGTGACGGGAGACATGCCAGGCCGCGAAAGCGGTGACGGCGACGGCGAGCGAGAGCAAGGCGAAGAGCGCGCGTTTCATGGCCCGGACCTTATCGCCGTTGCGAACGGCGCGCAACAATTCGCTCGTTCAGGCAGCGGTTGAGCGAACGTTTTCGAAGCGAACGCGGCAATTCTTGCCGAGGTCGGGCGCGCGGATCGCTATATCGGAAAAGTTTTCCCGATTTTCGCAAGCATCGTTTGCGATGCCGCAAGTTTCGGTTGCGATGTCGCAAGTTTCGGTTGCGATGCCGCAAGTTTCGGTTGCGATGTCGCAAGCAACGTTTGCGATGCCGCAAACATCGTTTGCGATACCGCAAGCGTTCTTTGCGATGTCGCAAGCATCGGTTGCGGCATCGAAAGCATTCTTTGCGATGCCGCAAACATCGTTTGCGATACCGCAAGCGTTCTTTGCGATGTCGCAAGCGCCGTTTGCGATGTCGCAAACGCCGGTTCCGGCATCGAAAGCATTCTTTGCGACATCGCAACAAACGGTTGCGATCGCCGATGGAGCGCGCGCCTACGAAGCGACCACCGGCTCGCCGGCTCCAAAGTCCGTCGCGCCCGACAGCAGCCTGCTCGTGATGGCCACCACGATCAGATCGAGCAGAATATAGAGAATGCCCACGCCGGCCGGCGGGTTCGCGGAGTGCAGCTTCAGAAACGGGACCTCGGCCGCCCAACTCCAGTTCCCGATGGCGGTCCCCATCCACTCCAGGATGATCGTGTAGACGAAGCAGGCCGAGAGCAGGAGCTTGTTTTTCGAAACGCAGATCAGCGCCATGGCTCCCATCCACCAGATGAATCCCCAGACGTCGTGGCGAAGCCCAAGGCTCAACAGAGCAATGCCCGTCCCGGCGATCAGGGTCCACCGCGTGACCGCGACGGCGCGCAAGCGCACCGCCTGCTGGCGCGCCGTCTCCGCGGCCAGCGTGTAGAAAAGACCGTGTCCCGGCGGTACGTAGAACGGGATGACGGCGTGACGATACGCGTAGAGACCCCACCCGATCGAAAGAACCACCTCGCCGATCGTGGCCACAACGATGCAGCAGATGATCTGCCCGGCACGCACCTCGGACGATCGG
>DATLWH010000963.1:0-2603 GCA_035576505.1 Thermoanaerobaculia bacterium
ACCTATGAGATCGATCCGTGGTCGATCCCCATCGAACAGAAGATCGAGCATCTGCTGGCCTCGACCGAGCCGATGCGCGGCGATGCCCGCATCCACCAGGTCGTCGGCGACATCTCCTGCTACCGTCAGGAAAAGATCTTCGCCTCCACGGCCGGCAGCTATATCGAGCAGACGACCACCGAGATGGGCGGCGGCGTGGAAGCGGCGGCGATCGAAGGGAGCGAGTTCCAGCGGCGCACCTATCCCAATCCGTTCGGCGGCGACTTTCAGGCCGCCGGATGGGAGTTCATCGAGCGGCTTGATCTTCCCCGCAAGGCCCTCGACGTCCGCGATGAAGCGCTGGCGCTGCTGGTTGCGCCGAAAGCGCCGGCGGGACGTTTCGATCTGATCATCGGATCGGCGCAGCTCGCCCTGCAGGTCCATGAATCGTGCGGCCATCCCACCGAGCTCGATCGGGCCCTGGGACTGGAGATCTCGCTGGCCGGCGGATCGTTCTTAAAGACATCGATGCTCGGCAACTTCCGCTACGGCTCCGAACACGTCAACATCGTCGGCGACGCCACCATCCCCGGTTCCATCGGCTCGTTTGGTTTCGATGACGACGGCGTTCCCGCGCAGCGCTTCCATCTCATCGAGAAGGGGATGTTCACCGGCTACCTGACCGGCCGCGATACCGCCCCGGTGATTGGCCGCACGTCGAACGGGACGGTCCGCGCCGAGACTGCGGCGCGTATCCCCATCATCCGCATGACGAACATCAACCTCGAGCCTGGAACCGTTCCCTTGTCTGACATCATCGCGGACACCAAGCGCGGCATCTTCGTGGAGACGAACAAGTCGTGGTCGATCGACGACCTTCGCCTCAATTTCCAGTTCGGCTGCGAGGTGGCCTACGAGATCGAGAACGGCCGCCTCGGCCGCCTGCTCCGCAATCCGCTTTACACCGGCACCACCCCCGACTTCTGGCGCTCCTGCGATGCCGTCGCCGACCGATCCAGTTGGCAGATCTGGGGCCTCCCCAACTGCGGCAAAGGCGATCCCATGCAGACGATGCGCGTCGCCCACGGCGCACCGGCGGCACGGTTTCGCGATGTGGAGATGGGATGACGCGGTCTCGCGGTCTCGCGGTTGCGCGGTCTCGCGGTGGGTCGTGGGCAAATCATCCGTGGCCCGATTCCCACCGCTTAATCCCGCAAGCGCAAGGTAAAGGAACCGAGGACAATCGACCGCACACCGCGAGACCGCGCAACCCCGAGACCGCGCGACCCCGCACACCAGCAACCTAACATGCGCTCCGAAACGAATTCCTTCGCCATCCTCGAAGCCGCGCTAACTGCCGCGCGTGCCGCGGGTGCGGCCGAGGCCGATGCGGTATTCGAATCCACCGACCAGAACATCAGCCGCTTCGCCAACTCCAACCTGCACCAGAACATGTCGGAGATCAGCGCGGAGCTGACGCTGCGGGTGATCGTCGACGACGCCATGGGCGTGGCGTCGACCACCGTGTTCGACGCCGACGAGATCGCGCGGACGGCCGCGCTGGCGCGCGAGGCGGCCCGGCACTCCGATCCGCTGCAGAACTTCAGCGGGCTCTATCGCGAGCACGAGCCGCTGCCCGAGGTGCACACCTTCGATGAGGCCACGGCCGCCATCGCCCCCGCCGACAAGGCCCGGGCGCTCCGGGCCATGTTCGATCGAGGACGGGCATCCAGCGTCGAATTCGCGGGGGCGTACGGAACGGGGGCGTCATCCATCGCTGTCGCCAATACCCACGGCGTGCGCCGCTACTGCACGCTGACCTCGTCGGACGCCACCGTGATCGCCATCGGCGCAAACGGTTCCGGGTACGCCACGAACGTCGATCGCAGAAACATCGACATCGTCGCCCTCGGCGAGGAGGCCACGTTCAAAGCCACGCTCTGCGACGGCACCATCGAGGACATCGAGCCGGGCCTCTACGACGTCATCCTCGAGCCGCCGGCGACGGCCGAGGTGGCTGACTGGATGAATCTCATCACCTTGAGCGGATCGGCGTACGACGACGGCTCCTCCTTCTTCGTCGACAACGTCGGCAAACAGATCCTGGGCGCGAACTTCACGCTCGCCGACGACGCCCTCGACCCCGCCTTCCTCCCCTTCCCGTTCGACATGGAAGGGCTGCCGAAGCGGCGCGTGGCGCTCATCGAGCGCGGCGTCGTCCGCACGCCCGCGGTCGATAAAAGCTACGCCGACCGTCTCGGCTTCGCCCCCACCGCCACCTGCTGGACCCTCGGCGGCACCGAGCACGGCTCGGCATTTCATCTGGCCATCGACGGCGGCGAGGCCACGCGCGAAGAGCTCATCCGCTCGACCAAACGCGGCATCTGGGTCACGCGCTTCAACTACGTCAACGGCCTCCTCGAGCCGAAGACCGCCCTCATGACCGGCACCACCCGTGACGGCACTTTCCTCATCCGCGACGGCGAAGTGGTGGCCCGCCTGCCGAACCTCCGCTGGACGCAGTCGATCGTCGAAGCCTTCTCCCGCATCGAAGGACTCACCCGCGAGCGGCGCCGCGTGGCCACCTGGTACAACCACGTAGGGGGTACGATCGCGCCGGTGAT
>DATLWH010000964.1:0-4547 GCA_035576505.1 Thermoanaerobaculia bacterium
GTTCGGTGCTGTCCGTCCCGCTGCCCGACACATAGATGAACGTCATCCGCGGATTGAGCTTCACCAGCGTCTCGGCCGCGGCCAGGGTGATGTCATAGGTCACATGCCGATAGGCTTCCTCCGTCTGGCCTGCCGCGGAGACGCCGAGGCAGAAGAAGCAGGCGTCGAAGCCGGAGAGCTCCGGCTCGGCGTCGGAGAAATCGAACAGATCGGCGCGAACGAGCTCATGCAGTTTCGGGTGTTGCCGGCCGGTGGCGGTGCGTCCGACCGAGAGCACGCGGTGCACATCGGGATCGAGAAGGCACTCCCGGAGCACGCCTTGTCCGACCATGCCGGTCGCGCCGAAGAGAACGACGTCCATAGCCGTCAGAATACTCGACGGCGATACAATCCCCCACGCTCCGGTAACGCTCGATCGACAGGAGAAACACGATGCCCGTTACTCACCACGTCACCCCCCGCAACGGCGATGTCCTGCTGCTCGTCGGCACGATGAAGGGTGCGTTCATCTTTCGCGCGAACAAGAAGCGGGGGAAGTGGGACATGGGAGGTCCTTACTTTCCCGGCAGCGCTGTCTACGCGATGGCTTACGACGGCCGCGGCGGCCGGCATCGCATCTGGGCCGGTCCACAGAGCATGCATTGGGGAGCGCTGCTGCGGTCGAGCGATGATTTCGGTGATCGCTGGACCGATCCGGAAGTGGCGAACGTCAAGTTCCCCGAGGGGGCTGAAGCGGCGCTGAAGAACATCTGGCAGATCACTCCGGGACGGGATACTGAACGCAACACGCTCTACTGCGGCGTCGAGCCGGCGGCTCTCTTCAAATCGACCGATGCAGGCAAGTCGTGGTCGCTGGTTGAAGGGCTCTGGAATCACGAGCAGAGACCGAAGTGGCAGCCCGGCGGTGGGGGGATGTGCCTTCATACGATCCTGCTCGATCCTGCCCATCCGAAAAAGATGCGCATCGCCGTGTCGACGGCCGGGATGTATGTGACCGAGGACGGCGGCGCCACGTGGCGGCCGTCGAACAAAGGGGTGCGCGCCGATTTCCTGCCCGAGAAGTATCCCGAGTTCGGCCAGTGCGTTCATAAGGTCGTCCAGTCAGCGCAGCAGCCGGAGCGGATGTACCTGCAGAATCACTGGGGTCTCTACCGCAGCGACGATGCCGGTGAGAACTGGACCGACATGGCCAACGGCGTCCCATCCGACTTCGGATTCGCCATGACCATTCACCCGCGGGATCCCAATTGCGCCTGGATCGTGCCGCTGGAGTCGGACGGATTCCGCTGCACTCCGGAAGGGAAGCTTCGCGTCTACCGGACGCGTGATGCCGGCGAGCGCTGGAAGGCGCTGACGAAGGGATTGCCGCAGAAGGAAGCGTATGAGACGGTCCTTCGCGACGCCATGGCCGTCGATTCGCTCGATCCGGTCGGTGTCTATTTCGGTACGAGGAGCGGAAAGCTTTTCGGTTCCGCCGACGAGGGGAAGAGCTGGTCGGAGCTGGTCGACGGACTGCCGCCGGTCGTTTCGGTCAAAGCGGCGCGTGTCTCGCTCAAAGCCCGGAAGAAGGCGTGATGCCGTTCGTATTCGTCATCCCCGGAGCGTTGCGTGAGATCGCCGGTGGGCGGAGTGAGATTCGTGTCGACGGTTCGGCCGGATCCGTGGCCGAGGCGCTGTCGCTGCTCGGCGCGGAGTATCCGAAGGTTCGCGACCGGATCGTCACCGAGCTGGGCGAGGTCCGCCCGCACATCAACATCTTCATCGACGGCGACAGCTTCCGTGACACGGGCGGCCTCACCGCCCCAGTCCGCAACGGTGCGGAGATCATCATCCTGCCGGCGGTGAGCGGGGGGTAGGGCAGTACCGCATCGTATTGGCCGGCGGCGGCGCGGTCACCGGTCCTGCTTATCGAAGACGAGAGTCAGTTCTCCTCCGCCTCCCCCTACGGACACCCCTGAGCCGTGCGGATCTGGTTGGCGGCCGCGATCAACTGGTCCGCTTGGGCCGTGGTCAGCTTCTTGCCGGATTGCGCCTGAACCTGACTGATGAACGCGTCAATCTGGTTGCAGGCGCTCGTGGTGTTCCCGGATGCAAATGAATTGATTGCGTTCGTCAGCGTGGTGGTGAGGCTGGTTCCCGTTCCTCCGTTGAGATTGAGGCTCTGCACCAGCGTGATCAGGTTCGAGGCCTGGGCGGAAGGCCCGTTGACCGTGATCGTGAAGCTGCCGACCGAGGAGTTGCCGGCGGCATCCGATGCCGTGCAGTTCACCGTGCTCGTGCCGACCGGGAAGGTGGTGCCCGAGGGAGGCGCGCACATGATGTTCGGCACGAGACCCGAATTATCGGCCGCGGTCACGGTGTAGCTGACGATGGCTCCGGCGGGACTGGTGGCATCGGCCGTGACGCCGGCGGGAAGCGCCAGCAGCGGCGCTTCCGTGTCCACGCGCACCACCAATGTCAGGTCTGCCTCCGCGTTGCCGGCGATGTCGGTGGCGTGGTAAGTGATCGTGCTCACGCCGTTCGCCGACACCGTGAAGGCGGTGGCGCTTGCGGCCACGGTGTTGGTACTGGTGACCGTTCCGGTCGGACTCACGGTCACCACGGTGTAGGTCACGGACTCCACCCCACTGCCGGCGTCGGCGGCGCTCAAGCTCACCGTGACCGGCGCGTCGTTCCAGCCGTTGGCGTTTGGCGCCGGTGTCGCGCCGGCGGAAGTCACCGGCGCCAGCGTATCGATGCGAACGATGAGCGTCTTGGCCGCCTCCGTGTTTCCGGCGACATCAGTCGCCTGGTAGGTAATGGTGTTGACTCCGGCAGCAGAAACCGGGAACGAGACGCTGTTGCCGCTCACGGTCGCCCCGGTCGAGGACGAACCGTTAGTCACGGTGTAGCTGATCGACTGTACGGGGCTGCTTCCGGCGGCAGCGCTCAAGTTCACCGTGACCGGGGTGTTGTTCCACCCGGCAGCATTGGGAGAAGGCGTCGCGCTCGCCGAGGTCGTGGGAGGAAAGTCGTCGTTCTGAATCGTTCCCGTTCCGGTGGCGGTGGTGATGGTTGCGTTTGTCGGCGAAGACAATGCGACGGTGAAGGTCTCATCGGCCTCCGTCACTGCGTCGCCAAAAACCGGGACGGCGATGGTCCGCGTCAATGTGCCCGGTGAGAACCCGAGCGTGCCGCTGGTCGTCGCGTAGTCGCCGGGTGCGATGGCTGTTCCGTCCGCCGTCGCGTAATTGAACGTCACGTTCTGTTCGGTCGCACCGGTGAGCGTGACGGTAAAGACAAAGTTCGTCGTCCCACCCGTTCCCTCGGCTTTGCTGACGTTGTTGATAGCGAGGGTTGGGAGGGGATCGTCGTCGATGATGGTCGCGGTTGCCGAAGCGGGCGAGCCGAGCACGGCGCCGCCGCCAGGAGTGCTGAGGGTGACGGTGAAGGTCTCGTTGGCTTCGTTGACGCCGTCGTCGATGATCGGAACGGTGAAGCTCTGCGAGGTGACTCCGGGGCCAAAGGTGAGCGTGCCGCTGGTGGCGGTGTAGTCGGAACCCGCCGTGGCTGTGCCGTTCGATGTGGCGAAGTTGACGGTCACGCTGCAGTCGGTTCCGCCGGTGCGGTTGACGGTGATGGTGACGGCGCCCGCTGATTCGCTGACGGAGTAGGTCGCGCTCGAAAAGGCAAGCGTTCCGGGCGCGGTCGAACCGAGCAGGATCGAGACGTCGTTCGAGAAGTTGTTCGCGACGGCGAAGTCGCTCCGCCCATCGCCGTTGAAATCGCCGATGGCCAGGGAGAACGGACTCGATCCCACCGCAAGGTCTGTCGCGGACCCGAACGTCCCCGTTCCCGTCCCGAGCAGAACCGAGACGCTGTTCGAGCCAGAGTTCACGACGGCAAGATCGCTACGTCCGTCGCCGTTGAAGTCGCCAGTGGCCACTGAGACCGGAAGCGCTCCCGTCGCAAAGTTCGCCGCCGCCCCAAACGCGCCCGTTCCCGTGCCGAGGAGAATCGACACATTGTTCGAGCCCTCGTTCGCTACGGCGAGGTCGTTCCGCCCATCGCCGTTGAAGTCTCCGATGGCCACCGAGACCGGAAACGTCCCCACTGGAAAGTATGTCGCCGCTGCAAACGTCCCCGTTCCTGTGCCGAGCAGAATCGAGACGTTGTTCGAGACGAAGTTTGCGACGACGAGGTCGCTCCGCCCATCGTTGTTGAAGTCGCCGATGGCCACTGAAATCGGACTTATTGCGACGCCAACCTCCGGCGCCGCTGCAAACGTTCCGGTCCCCGTGCCGAGCAGAATGGAGACACTGTTCGAGTTCTCGTTGGCGACGGCGAGGTCGATCCGCCCGTCGCCGTTAAAGTCGCCGATGGCCACTGCGGCCGGAGCCGCCCCCACCGCAATGTTCGTCGCCGCTCCAAACGTCCCCGTGCCCGTGCCGAGCAGAATGGAAACGTCAGCGGAGCCGGCGTTGGCGACGGCGAGGTCGCTCCGTCCATCGCCGTTGAAGTCTCCGATGGCCAGCGAGAACGGAGCCGCCCCCACCGCAAAGTTCGTC
>DATLWH010000965.1:0-3041 GCA_035576505.1 Thermoanaerobaculia bacterium
CGCAGACATCCATGATGTTGTAGACGATGTCGCTCGCGTACTCCTCCAGCGTGTAGTTCATCGACGAGTGGAACTCCGAGCGCGAGCCGTCGTAGTCGATGGCCAGGCCGCCTCCGACGTCGAGATACTCGAGGGGGTGACCGAGCTTGTGCAGCTTGGCGTAGTACATGGCCGCCTCACGAACGGCGCGCTTGATGGTCAGGATGTCGGGAATCTGCGAGCCGATGTGGAAATGGAGCAGCCTGAAGGCCGCCTCCATTTTGGCCTCGCGCAGGATCTCGATCGCTTCCAGGATCTCAGCCGTCGAGAGACCGAACTTGGCGTGCTCCCCGCCCGAGGTGGCCCACTTGCCTTTTCCCTTCGAGAGCAGACGAACGCGCATCCCGATCCACGGCTCGACGTTCATCTCCGCGGCGATGCGCGTGATCGCTCGTACTTCCGAAAGCTTCTCCGCGATGAGGATGATTTTCTTCCCCAGCTTGCGGCCCAGCAGCGCCATCCGGATGTAGCCGGTGTCTTTGTACCCGTTGCAGACGATGAGCGATTCAGGGTCGCCGTGAATGGCCAGACCGGCGAACATCTCCGGCTTGGAACCAACCTCCAGACCGTAGTTGAACGGCCGCCCGGCGTCGAGAATCTCCTCCACGACCTCGCGGAGCTGATTGACCTTGATGGGGAAGACGCCGCGATAGCTGCCGCGATAATTGTGCTCGGTGATGGCGCCGATGAAGGCGTTATTGAGCGTCTCGACGCGATGCCGCAGCAGATCCTGGAAGCGGATGAGAAGCGGCGCGTTGAGGTTCAGCGCCTGGGCCTCACGAAGCGCGTCGATGATCGGAACGGCGATACCGCCTTCCTGCAACGGCGCCACGGTCAGATCGCCGGCCGGGTTCACGTCAAAGTAGCCGGTGCCCCAGCGGTCGATCATGTAGAGGGACGAAGAGTCGTCCACGGTCCACGGCTGCTGATCGTCGAACTGTTCCGGTCGTGCTTCCATTGTGCGGAGGATAGAACAATGAAAGGCGCGCCGTATTCGTTCAGCGGATGTTTTTCATCACGACCCTTCCCGGCGGCGTGTCATGAGTGAACATCTCCAGCGCAGCACGGAGAACCTGCTTGTGAAATGGCCGGTCGCCGGCGCGACCGACAATGCGCCCGATTTCGCTGCCGTCGAACGTCATCGCTCGCGGCGGACGGACCGACTCGGTCGCGGCGGGCGATGCGGAGAGGATGAGCGTCGGCACGCCTCGGGCCTCGATCTCCCGAGCCATGTTGGCGATGGAGCGATGACAGGTCTCGGGGCAGCCGGCCGTCAGCAGGACGAGTTTCGTCTTCGACCGTTCGATGTTGTCGGCCAGCTCCGGAAACGTCGTCTCGTAAAGCTCGCGCAGACGGGTCGTGAAGCCGTAGCTGTAGTGCTTGTCGTTCACGCCGGCGATGAGGCCCTCACCAGCGAGTTCCCGAAGGGTGTCGAGCGGAAAGACGATGTTCGGATCCGCGTCCGCCTCGGAATGGTCGTAGTGATGATGGGCGATGCGCAGCGAGCTGGTCTCCGTCGCCCCATCGATCACCCGGTACGTGACGTCTCCCGGGTCCTCCGTAGGAAACGCCGGCTGATCGGCCGCGTAGACACCGGTGGCTGAGACCAGAGTGACGGTGGCAGTGGAGAGGTCCTTATCGAAAGGCGTGAAGGGGACACAACGTCGGGCGATGCTGAGCATTGAGATCGAGACTCCGTGATGGTGAACTGGCGCGGCGGGCCCGTGGACGGCCCGCCGGGCAAAAAGGGCTACTGAAGGTCCCGCAATACTTCGAGGACCTGCGCGTTCTCGGGCGCCTCGCCGATGTTGTGGACGTCGATGTAGCGGACGATGCCCTTCTTGTCGACGACGATGATGGCGCGCTCGGAGATCCCTTTGTCTTCTTTCCAGACGCCGTATTTCTTCGAGACTTCGCCTTTGGGATGAAAGTCCGCGAGCAGCGGATAGTTGGTGATGTCGCCTAACGATTTGGCGAATGCAACGTGGCTTGGAACACTGTCGATCGAAATGCCCACGACCTGGGCATCATACCGTTCAAAATCGGCGATCTCCGCCTCATATCCCGGCATTTGCACGGTTCACACGGGGGTCCAATCGAGGGGGTAAAACACCAGCACGACGTTCTTCTTGCCGCGTTGGTCGCTGAGTCGGAACTTCTCTCCGCCGCGATGACCGGGTAGCTCGAAATCAGGGGCTTGATCCCCCACCTTGAGCGTCTGGGTCTGGCTCGCGACGGAGTCCCTTCCGGTGCTGACTGCCATGGGAAGATCCTCCTTTTCCTTCGATGAGCACGACCGGCAGGTCCACGCCGCCGGCCAAGCCGAGACTCTATCAGAGCGGCGGTCAATGACTGGACGTCTTCGCGTCGGTCTTCTTGACGTCGTCCTCGGCTTTCTTGCCGGCCTTTTGCAGCCCGGCCCCGACGGTCTGCGCCGCCTGGCCCAGGCCTTCCTTCACGCCACGACCAAGCTCAACCGAACCGTTCTTGATCTTCTGGGCGGCGTCCGATTTGCCGATGTCTTCGCTGGTCTTCTTGATCTGTTCACCGGACTTCACGTCGTCGTCATGGGCTTTCGTGGCCACGTCGGACGCGGCGCTGTCGGTGGTGCGGTACGTCCCGTCAGCCTGTTTCTGCATGCACGCAAACGCCAGGATGGCGATCGCGCACGTGATGGCTCGTTTCATAAATTCCTCCTATGCTTGATGGGGAAGCAAGGGGCGAGCCGTGTATGCTCTGCCATCCATGAAAAGCGTCATTACCGGCAGCGGGATCGGCATCCCGAAGAACGTCGTTCCGAACGAAAAGCTCGCTCGCATCATGGATACCACCGACGAGTGGATCCGAACGCGCAGCGGCATCGAGCAGCGTCGCTACGCCGACCCCGGCCAGTCGTCGTCGGACCTAGGCGTCCTGGCGGCCGAGGGCGCGCTGGAGACTGCCGGCCGGGCCCATGGCGACATCGATGCCCTCATCTTCGCCACGATGACGCCCGACCATTT
>DATLWH010000966.1:0-5421 GCA_035576505.1 Thermoanaerobaculia bacterium
CCAGCCGGTCGATCTCGGTGAGCGCTTCTTCGTCGACGGTGATTGCAATCTTTGCGCGGCTCATGCGTATGACGATACATCATACCTAATTGTCCCGCAACTCTCCGTAACTCACTACGAGGGCGCGAAGCTACGTCACGAGACCTACGATTTCGGTACCGCCGCCTTGCGCTTGGCCAGCATCTTCTTCAGATACTCTCCGGTCGGAGTATTTGGGGTCTTCGCGATCTGTTCCGGCGTTCCGGTGGCGATGATGTAGCCGCCGCCGTCGCCTCCCTCGGGGCCGAGGTCGATGACGTGGTCGGCGGTCTTGACGACGTCGAGGTTGTGCTCGATGACGACGACGGTGTTGCCGCGGTCGACGAGGCCGTGCATCAGGTGCAGCAGCTTGGCCACGTCGTCGAAATGCAATCCGGTGGTCGGTTCGTCGAGGATGTAGAGCGTTCTTCCGGTGGCGCGCTTGGCCAGCTCTTTGGCCAGCTTCACGCGCTGGGCTTCGCCGCCGGAAAGCGTCGTCGACGATTGCCCGAGCTTGATGTAGCTGAGGCCGACCTCGTCGAGCGTGCGCAGGATGTTGGCGATGCGCGGGATGTTGCGGAACGCCTCCAGCCCCTGCTCGACCGTCATGTCGAGGATTTCCGCAATCGACGAACCCTTGTAAGTGACCTGCAGCGTCTCCCGGTTGTAGCGCTTCCCGCCGCAGACGTCGCACGTGACGTAAATGTCGGGGAGGAAGTGCATTTCGATCTTGATCTGGCCGTCGCCCTTGCACGCTTCGCAGCGTCCGCCCTTCACGTTGAACGAGAAGCGTCCCGGCCCGTAGCCGCGCATGCGTGCCTCGGGGGTCTGCGCCATGAGATTGCGGATCTCGGTAAAGAGCTGGGTGTAGGTGGCGGGATTCGAGCGTGGCGTCCGCCCGATCGGCGATTGATCGATGTCGATGACCTTGTCGATCAGCTCCAGACCGTCGATCCGCTGGTGCTCCCCTGGCGTGTCGAGGGCGTCGAAGAAATGCCGCGACAGCGCTTTGTAGAGGATGTCGTTGACGAGCGTCGATTTTCCCGAGCCGCTCACCCCGGTCACGGCGATGAAGACGCCGAGCGGAATGACGACGTCGAGATTCTTCAGGTTGTTCTGCCGGGCACCGCGGATGACGAGCCTGTTCTCGCTGATCGGCCTCCGCTTGGCCGGCACTTCGATCGATGCCTCGCCGCGCAGGTACTTCGCGGTCAGCGATGACGGGAACCGCTTGATCTGTTCGAGCGTCCCTTCGGCGACGACTTCGCCGCCATGAACGCCCGCGCGCGGACCGAGGTCGATGATGTGGTCGGCCGTCTCGATCGTCTCTTCATCGTGCTCGACGACGATGACGGTATTGCCGAGGTCGCGCAGCTCGACGAGAGAATCGATCAGCTTGCGGTTGTCGCGCTGGTGGAGGCCGATCGACGGCTCATCGAGGACGTAAAGGACGCCCATCAGCTTCGAGCCAATCTGCGTTGCCAGCCGGATGCGTTGGCCTTCGCCACCGGAGAGCGTGGCCGCGCTGCGGTCGAGCATCAGATAGCCGACGCCGACCGAGCAGAGAAATCCGAGGCGGTCGCGGACCTCTTTGAGGATCTTGCCGGCGATCTGCTCTTCGCGCGGCGTGAGGTCGATCGTCTTGAAAAAGCTCTCCGCATCTTTGAGTTGCAGAGCCACGACCTTGTCGATCGGGCGATCGGACACGGTGACGGCAAGTGCCTCCGGTTTCAGACGGCGGCCCTTGCAGTCGGGGCAGTTCATCGGCGTCATGAACCGTTCGATCTCTTCGCGGATATCGTCGTTGTCCGATTCCTTGTAGCGGCGCGTCAGCATCGGCACCACGCCTTCGTAGGTCCCGTTGTAGGAGTAGGTGCTCTCGGAGCCGCTGAACTGGAACTTGATCTTCTCGGCCGAGCCGTAAAGGATGACCTGGCGCGCCTTCTCCGGCAGGGCGTGCCACGGCGCATCGATCTTGAATTTGTAGTGTTTGGCCAGCGTGTGGATCTGCCGGAGCCGCCAGTTCTCGGCGCCTTCCTTCCAGATGGCGATGGCGCCGTCCTGGACCGACTTCGTCCAATCCGGGACGATCTTTTTCTCGTCGACTTCAAGCAGTACGCCCAGGCCCGAGCAACGCGGGCAAGCGCCGTACGGGGAGTTGAAGGAAAAAAGCCGCGGCGTGACCTCGCCGATGGAAACGCCGCAGTCGGGGCAGGCGTAGGCCTGCGACAGCAGCTCTTCCCGGTTGTCTTCCTGGTAGAGGATTTTGACCAGCCCCTTCGACACGCGTGTGGCTGTCTCGAGCGAGTCGGCCAGGCGCTGCTGGATCCCCTCCTTGACGACGAGACGATCGATGACGACGTCGATGGTGTGTTTTTTCTGTTTGTCGAGCACCGGCGGATCGGCCAGCTCGATCATCGTGCCGTCGACGACGGCGCGCGTGAATCCTTCCTTCACCATCTGCAGCATCTGTTTGCGGTATTCGCCCTTCTTGCCTCGTATGTAGGGCGCGAGGATGGTGAACTTCGTCCCCCCGGGCAGGATGAGCAGTCGGTCGACCATCTGCTGGATCGTCTGCGGGCGAATCTCCTGGCCGCAGCTCGTGCAATGGGGCACACCGATCGAAGCGTACAGCAGGCGCAGATAGTCGTAGATCTCGGTGACCGTGCCGACGGTCGAACGGGGGTTGCGCGACGTCGTACGCTGTTCGATGGAGATGGCAGGCGAGAGTCCTTCGATCGAGTCGACGTCCGGCTTCTCCATCTGCTCGAGAAACTGCCTGGCGTATGCGCTGAGAGACTCGACGTACCGGCGCTGCCCCTCCGCGAAGATCGTGTCGAAAGCGAGTGAGGACTTCCCCGATCCCGAGACGCCGGTGATGACGACGAACTTGTTGCGGGGGACGACGACGTCGATGTTCTTGAGGTTGTGCTCGCGGGCACCGCGGATGATGATGGATTCCATGTGTGTGTTTGCGGTCGCGCGGTCTCGCGGTCGCGCAGTCTTGCGGTGTTGAATCAGATCAGGAGCTCCAGATTCAACGACCGCGAGACCGCGCAATCACGAAACCACGCGACCGCGACACTCTAACTCCCCCGCCGCCAGACCTCTTCCCACGCTACGAGGGGTAGAGAATTTGACAAATGAGCGTTCATCAGCATGGCGGAGAGATGGCCAGAACACCCACTTTCCGGACCAGAAGAAGCCTGCGCGGAGAAAAGATCCCACGAAGATGGAGGCCGAGCCTCGGGCAACCAACGCCGCCGGCCGTGCCGGCCGGCCTTGACGCTCCAGGGGGCTTCGCGTATAGCTCCGCGGCTTGGCCGCACTCCTTCTCTATCTCGCCACGACGGTCGCACTGATCGCCGCCTGGCGGCGGTTCGTGCAACCGATGTCGCGCGCGGCGGCGATCGTGCTCATCCTTCTGCCACTCTGTTTTACGGGCCGGGCACTCCTTCTGGGCCGAGTCTACGCGCCGGCCGATCTGCCGTTCATGTCCGAGCCGCTCCATGCATACGCGGCCGAGCTCGGCGTGCCGAAGATACACAACAGGACGCTCTCCGATCTCTACTGCCAGATCATCCCGTGGCGCAGCGCCGTGAGAACGGCGATCGGTCACGGCCAGTGGCCTCTGCTCAATCCCTTCATGCTCTGCGGCGACATCCTCGCCGCGGCGGCGCAGCCGGCGCCGTACGATCCCTTCAATCTGATGGCCATGGTGATCCCCCTGGCGCCGAGCCTGACCTTCGCGGCGGCGATGACGTTCTTCCTGGCCGGCTTCGGAGCATTCGTTTTCATGCGCGCGCTTGGCTGCGGCGAGCTGGCCGCGCTCGTCGCGGCAGCGGGATGGATGTTCAGCGGAAACATGGCCTTCTTCGTCGGATGGCCGCTGGCACGGGCCTGGGCGTGGCTGCCGTTGATCTTCTTCAGCGTCCGGCTCGTGGTGCACGATACGAACGTGCGCGGTGGCGTCATCCTGATGATCGCGCTGACGCTGCTTATCCTCAGCGGGCATCCGGAGTCGCTGCTACACGTGGCGGCAGTCGGCGCGGCCTACGGTCTTTTCGAGATGGCCATGACGCGCAGACGGGTTGGGCGCGCCATCGTCATCGCCTGCCTTTCCGGTGTCGTGGCGCTGCTCCTGACCGCGATCTTCCTGCTGCCGTTTCTCGAGGCGACGCAGCAGACGCGAGAAATTCGCGATCGTCGTGAATTCCTGGCGATGCCGCTCGCCTTCATGCCGGAGCAGATTCAGCGACGCGCGGCGAACACGGTCTTTCCATTCTGGGGCGGCCAGCCCTGGCGTGATTCCTTCACGCCGGAGTTTGATCCGCAGACGGCCAGGACTGGGAGCGTCATCCTGGCTCTGGCCCTGGCGGCAGTCGTTGTTGCCTGGCGCCGCAAGGAGACGTGGTTCTTCTTCGGGCTGGCCCTCATTTGCCTCTGCGCAGGATTTGGCGCACCTCCGGTGAGCAACGTTCTGCACAAGCTGCCACTGTTCGACATGGCGCTCAATGAACGGCTGGCGTTCGCGGCATCGTGCTCGCTGTCGATCGTGGCGGCGCTGGCGGTCGATGCGCTGGCCGCCGGCGGGAGCGGCACTACCCGCAATCGTGCGGCGGTCGTGACGGCGATGGTCGTCATCGGACTCGGCGCAGGCACCTGGGCCGTGTGGTCGCACGAGCTGCGCGTGGGCGTCGATCCGAACGTGATCCGAACGAACGCACTGGCTGAGCTGTTGCCGCTCTTGATCGTATTCATCCTCCTCGCCTCCCGCACGCCGCTCCGCATGGCCTTGCCTCTCGTCCTCATCCTCATCCTGGGGCAGCGCGTGGTCGAGGACGGGTCGATCTACCCCTCGCTGCCGCAGCACGTTTTCTACCCGAAAGTTCCGCTGATCCGGGCCATCCCGACCGATTCCGCCGAGCCGTTTCGCGTGGCCGGGGAGCATTTCGTCCTCATCCCCGACTCGGCCGCGCTCTACCAGCTCGAAGATCCTCGGGGCTATGAGGCGATGACGTTTGGCCGGCTTGCCGACACCTTTCCCTTCTGGTCGATCCAGCAGCCCGTTTCGTTCAATGCCATCGGCGATCTCCAGCCGCCGTTCCTCTCGTTCCTGAACATCCGCTACGCGATCGTGCCGAGCAGCGTGACTGTGAGCGAAGGGTGGCGGGAGGTGATGAAGGACCGCGGTGCGAAGCTGTTCGAGAATACGCGCGTTCTTCCTCGCGCGTTTGTACCGCGCCGCGTCCGTTACGAGCGGAGCGGGGAGCTGGTGATGATGGGGATGGCGCTGGCAACCGACTTTTCGGATCTCGCCTGGATCGAGGCACCCGAAGAGACGCCACACGAGATCGCCAACGGTCCGGGAACGTTGACGCTGCATCGAGACGGGGTCGGCCT
>DATLWH010000967.1:0-4175 GCA_035576505.1 Thermoanaerobaculia bacterium
TGCGTGAAGCGGAAGATGTTGTCGATGAAGAGCAGAACGTCCTGTCCCTCGGCGTCGCGGAAATACTCGGCGACCGTGAGTCCGGTGAGGCCGACGCGGAGCCGGGCCCCGGGAGGTTCGGTCATCTGCCCGTAGATCAGCGCGGCCTTCGACTTTGAGGGGTCTCCCGGCACGATGACACCGGTCTCCGCGAACTCGAGCCAGAGGTCATTCCCTTCGCGCGTTCGCTCCCCGACCCCTGCGAAAACCGAGAATCCGCCGTGCTCCTTGGCCACGTTGTTGATCAACTCCATGATGAGAACGGTCTTCCCGACGCCGGCACCGCCGAACAAGCCGGTCTTGCCGCCCTTTGTGTACGGCTCGAGGAGATCGATGACCTTGATGCCGGTCTCGAACATCTCGATGTTGGTGGACTGCTCGTCGAAGCGCGGCGGCTGGCGGTGAATGGAGAGCTTCGTCTCGGAGTTGACGGGACCCTTGTTGTCGACAGGCTCGCCGAGGACGTTGAGGATGCGGCCGAGCGTTTCGCGTCCGACCGGCACCATGATCGGGCCTCCGGTGTCGATGGCCTTCATGCCGCGGACCATGCCGTCGGTCGGTTTCATGGCGATGCAGCGGACCTGGTTCTCGCCGATGTGGTTCGCCACTTCCGCGACGACATCGATCGGCACTTTCCCGAACTCGCCGTTGTCGACGATGCGGATGGCGTTGTAGATAGCCGGAAGATGGCCGTCTTCGAATTCGATGTCGAGTGCCGGTCCGATGACCTGGATCACTTTGCCGACGCTTTGGGGCTTGGGGTCTTCGTTTGCCATGTCTTCTCCGTTGCCTATTGGGCGGCGGACGCGCCCGAGACAATCTCGATGATCTCTTTGGTGATGGCCGCCTGACGGATGCGGTTGTAGGTCAGTGTCAGGTAATTGATCATGTCTGACGCGTTCTTCGTGGCTGCTTCCATCGCGGTCATGCGCGCTCCCTGTTCCGCGGCAGCCGACTCGAGGAGGATGCGGTAAAGCTGAAACTCGATGTGTTTGGGCAGGAGGTCCGAAAGGATCTGCTCCGGTCCTGGTTCGTAGAGGTAGTCGATGGCTGGCCGGTTCGGGTCGGCGTCGAACTCTCGGGCGATGGGAAGAAGCCGGTCGACGCGAACGTGCTGGGCAATCAGAGACTTGAATTCGTTGTAGACGACGTAAACACCGTCGATTTTTTCCTCGACGAAGTCTGTGATCAGGCCCTCGGCGATTTCATGGGCAACCTCGATCGACAGCGCCTGGGCGACGAAGACGTTGCGGCGGATCGGAATCGTGCGCCGCCGAAAGAAGTCGCTTGCCTTGCGTCCGATCGTCAGGAGCTCCACCGACTGGAATGCCTGTTCGCGGATGAAGTTCTGTGCCGCACGGATGACGTTGGCGTTAAACGCACCGCACAGGCCGCGATCGGCGGTGACCACGACAACGACGACGTTCCGCTCCGGTTCACGCGACTGCAGCAGCGGATGCGCGCTGATGTCGACGCGGGTGGCCACCGATGCCAGCACCTGGCGCAACCCGCCCGCGTATGGGCGCGCCGCAAACATCCGCTCCTGGGCGCGGCGAAGCTTCGCCGCTGCCACCATCTTCATGGCCTTGGTGATCTGCTGCGTGTTCTTGACGCTGCGGATCCGACGCCGGATATCGATCGTACTGGGCATCTTTGATCAGGCCGCGAGTGCGTTCGCGTTGTCCTTCACGTACTGCGCTTTGAACTCGGTGATGGCGCTGCGAAGCGCCTCTTCAAGGTCCGCGTCAAACTTCGGGGCGGTCTCAAGGTGCTGGATCACGTCCTGCTTCTCGTCGCTCAGGTATTGATGCAGGGCGGACTCGAACGGACGCACCGCACTCACCGCAAGATTGTCGAGAAATCCCCTGACGCCGGCATAGATCGACGCCGTCTGCAAGCCGATGCGCATCGGCTGGTACTGCCCTTGTTTCAGGATCTCGACGAGACGCCGCCCGCGGTTGAGCTGGGCCTGCGTCACTTTGTCGAGATCGGAGCCGAACTGGGCGAATGCAGCCAGCTCACGATACTGCGCGAGGTCGAGCCGCAGCGTCCCGGAGACGGATCGCATGGAGCGCACCTGGGCCGAACCTCCGACGCGCGAGACCGAGATGCCGACGTTGATGGCGGGACGGACACCGGAGTGGAAAAGGTCGGTTTCGAGGAAGATCTGACCGTCGGTGATGGAGATGACGTTCGTCGGGATGTAGGCGGATACGTCGCCGGCCTGGGTCTCGATGATCGGCAGCGCGGTCAATGAGCCGCCGCCTTTCTCATCGGCCATCTTCGCCGCGCGCTCGAGCAGGCGCGAGTGAAGGTAGAAGACGTCGCCGGGGTACGCCTCGCGGCCGGGCGGCCGGCGGAGCAGCAGGGAAATCTCGCGGTATGCAGCGGCATGCTTCGAGAGATCGTCGTAGATGACCAGCGCGTGCTGACCGTTGTAGAGGAAGTACTCCCCCATCGCACAGCCGCCGTACGGTGCGAGATACTGCAGCGGCGCAGGGTCGGAGGCGGAGGCGTTCACGACGATCGTGTACTCCATCGCGCCGTTCTCTTCGAGCGTCCGCACCACCTGAGCCACGGTCGACTTCTTCTGGCCGATGGCGACGTAGACGCAGATGACGTTCTTGCCCTTCTGGTTGATGATCGTGTCGACGGCGACAGCGGTCTTGCCGGTCTGCCGGTCGCCGATGATGAGCTCACGCTGGCCGCGGCCGATCGGGATCATGGCATCGACCGCCTTCAGCCCTGTCTGCAGCGGCTCTTTGACCGGTTTGCGGTCGACAACGCCCGGGGCCAGGCGCTCGATTGGATAGAACTCGGTGGTGTTGATCGGCCCTTTGCCGTCGATCGGTACGCCCAAGGGACTGACGACGCGGCCGACGAGGGCCGGCCCGACGGGGACGGACATGATCTTTCCGGTGCGTTTGACTTCGTCGCCTTCCTTGATGGCGGAAGCCTCGCCGAGGAGCACGACGCCGACGTTGTCTTCCTCGAGGTTGAGGGCGAGGCCGGCGATGTCGTGCGGGAACTGGACGAGCTCGCCGGCCATGACGCGATCGAGGCCGTACACGCGGGCGATCCCGTCACCGACGGAGACGACGGTGCCCACTTCAGAGACGTCGACGCCGCGGCCGATTCCGCTTAATTGTTGCCGAATAATCTCTGTGATTTCTTCTGCTTTCAAATCAACAGCCATAAAGTCTCCCGAAAATGGATCACGCTAACGATTCGCGGAACTTCTCGATCTTTCCGGACACGGAGGCGTCGTAGACCTCGCTGCCGATCTTGGCCACGAACCCGCCGATGAGCGCCGGATCGACGGTGATGTCGACGTCGACCTTCGCACCGACTTTGCGTTCCAGCATGGCGCGCAACTCAGCTTCTTCCTTCGATGACAGCGGGCTCGCGGAGCGCACTGCGGCGGCAACGGTGCCGGTGGCTTCGCGAATCATCGTGGCCAGACCGGCCACGATGTCGTTCAGATCGTTGATGCGGCGGTTGCGAATGAGCACGTCGAGCAAGCGCACGGCGAGGTCGGACAGGCCGAGACGTTTGGTGATCGCGGCCGTAACCTTGTTTTTCGAATCGAAGTCGATGCCTGGATTGGCGTACATCTCCTGCAGGTCCGTCGATGACTGGCGCACCTGCTCGAAGATCGTCAGCTCGTCCCGAAGTGCCGCCGCCTTCTCCGGCGTTCCGGCCACGTCCATGATGGCGCGGGCGTAGGGTCTGGCGAATCGCCGGATCATGACTGCGCCTCGGCAACTTCCCGGAGACTCTCGTCGAACAGCCGTTCGCGGTCTTTGTCCGTGACGGTTTCCCGCAGAATCTGCTCGGCTCGCTGCGTGGCAAGCTCGCCGGCGTATTCGGTCAGCTCATGCCGGGCACGCTTGAGGCGGTTGTCCACCTCGTTGCGCGCGGACTGCAGGATCCTCTGCGCTTCAGCCTCGGCGGCCTCGATGAGCTCACGTTTCTGCTTCTCGCCTTCAGCCTGAGCGCGCTCCTGAATGGCGCGCACGTCGTTCTCGATTTGCGTCAGCCGCGCCTGGATGTCGGCCGCAAGCTGATCGGCCTTGGCGCGCCGGGCCCGAGCCTCTTCGGCATCTGTCCGGATCTGTACACTCCTGGCGGCGAGT
>DATLWH010000968.1:0-7420 GCA_035576505.1 Thermoanaerobaculia bacterium
GCCTGCGGCACCTTCTCCCCCCCGCTGAAAAACGCGGTGGGGAGAAGGACGCTCGATTAACACTCCGTCTGCGATTCCACTTAGATGGTGAGAAATCCAGGCTAGCTGGGTGAGACTGTGGAGTGACCGATTGAAGAGCTGACGCAGGAGCTCTGACCCTCCAATCTACTAATCCACTAATCCACTAATCTACTAATCCACGAATCACTGATGTATCGAATGTCCCGCCACATCCTCCGCTGCTTCCATCATGGCCTCTGAGAGCGTTGGGTGCGCGTGGATTGTCCTGGCGATCGACTCGCTGGTGGCTTCGAGCTCCAGGGCGGTGCACGCTTCGGCGATCAGCTCGGTCGCTTTGGGGCCGACGATGTGCACGCCGAGGAGCTCGTCGTACTTTTTGGACGAGACGAGCTTCACCATGCCGCCTGACTCGCCGAGGATCTTGGCCTTCGCGTTCGCGGTGAAGGGGAACTTGCCGATTTTCACGTCGTGGCCGCGCTCCATCGCTTTCTTTTCGGTGAGGCCGACGGAGGCAACCTCGGGGTCGGTGTACGTCGCGTTGGGCACATGGTCGTAGTTGATCGGCCGCACTTCCAGCCCTTTCATCTTCTCCACGGCCAGGATTCCCTCGGCCGAGGCGCAGTGGGCAAGGGCGGGAGTGGGGACGATGTCGCCGATGGCGTAGACATTCGATTCGCCCGTGCGCATGAACGAATCGACGTGTACGAAGCCGCGCTCGATGACGACCTTCGTCCCTTCCAGTCCGCAGTTCTCGGTGACGGCGCGCCGGCCGGTGGCGGAGAGGACGATCTCGACGTCGAACGTCTGCTGCTTCCCTTTCGAGCTGACTACGACCTTCACGCCGCTCTCGCCGACTTCAGCCAACTCGACCTTCGCGTCGGTCAGCACGTCGATCCCCTTCTTCTTGAAGATGCGGGTGAACTCCTTGGAGATCTCTTCGTCTTCGATCGGCAGGAGCAGCGGCATGACTTCGACGAGGGTGACCTTCGTGCCGAAGCGGGAGAAGATCGATGCGAACTCGCACCCCACGGCGCCGGCGCCGATGACGAGCATCGACTTCGGAACCTCGCTGATCTTCAGGATGTGGTCGGAGTTGATGATCCGTTTGCCGTCGGCCTTGATGTGCGGCAGGTCGCGCGGGACGGAGCCCATGGCCAGGATGACGTTCTTCGTGTCGAGCCGCCGCGCGCCCCCTTCGCCGCTGACTTCGACAACTCCCTTGCCGGCCAGCTTGCCGAACCCGGTGATGCGCTCGACTTTGTTCTTCTTGAAGAGGAACTCCACGCCTTTGGCGTTGGCGTCGACGACGTCCTGCTTGCGGGTCTGGACGACGCCCCAGTCCAGCTTCACGTCGCCGACGGTGATCCCGAACTCCTTCGACTTCTGGATCTTCATCCAGATGTCGGCATTCTCGAGGAGCGATTTGGTGGGGATGCAGCCGCGGTGCAGGCACGTGCCACCCAGAAAAGGATCTTTCTCGACGACGGCGACCTTCATGCCGAGCTGGCCGGCGCGGATACCGGCGACATAGCCGCCCGGACCGCTGCCAATGACCACCACGTCGTACTGTTCTTCTGCCAAGGAAACCTCCTGTGATCTGACGCGGCGCGCATTATATGGATTGCGGGAGTCGGGTGTCGGGGGTCGGGAGTCGGAGTGGCAGTCGGATACCGGACACTCTCCTCGTGTTTCGACCGTCAGTTAAGGCTGCCGTTGATCTGGACGATCGGTAATAAACCTGTGGGAGTGGAGTCGGAAGTGGGAGCTCGCGTGCTCCGACCCCCGACTCCCTACTCCCGATCTACTGCGACGGCACGTACGTCGGATCCTGCGTTACCGCGTCGATCACCGATCCGTACGCGGTGACGCGGCCGGTGCCGCTCAGCACCTTCACGGTGACGCGGGCGTTGTAGGCGGTGCCGAGGCCGAACTGGGCCAGGGAGACCTGGAGGAACTGGTTCGCGGCGAGCGTGATCTGCGTCTTGGCGGCCACCTTCGAGTCGATCGGGATGGCCGAGACCTCGATCGTCACCGGATTGCCGCTCGTCTCGACGAAGCCGAGGTTTGTGCGCATCTTGTCCGACGACTCGAGCTGCAGGATTTGCAGGACGCGGTTGTCCGACAGGCCGATCGAATCGGCCGGGGTGACGGCGGGGATGAACTGGCCGTACGTGCCGTTCGACGTCTGGTTGTAGGTCCGCGCGGTGACGACGAGCTTCGAGCTCGCCGGCGTGGTGACGAGCATCGAGCCGCCGGTGTTCGAGAGCGCGAAGAGCTGGCTCAGCGAGTTGTCGATGGCCATCACCTGTCCGGCCGGGATCGTCACCTGCTTCGGCCCGCTCGCGGCGAGGTTGCCCGGCTGCGGGAAGTAGGTGAGCGTCGCGGTTACCGCGGCGGACGTCGGATTGAAGAGACGGATGTCGCTCCGCCAGCTGGCGATGCCATTGTTGATGTCGGCGACGCCCGGGATGACGTATCGCGTGGCCGACTCGGAGCCCTTCAGCACCGGGAAGACCATCAGCGGATCGTTGGTGAGGTTGTCGACGACAGACGCATACGCCGTCACTTTGCCGGTCGGCGACACGACTTCCACCTCGAAGCGGCCGTCGGTGAGCGTGATGTTGTTATCCGCAAGGAGGTTCCGCTGCAGGTGCTGGCCGGGCAGCAGCGTCAGCGGAATCGGCGCCACGACCTCGGTGCCCTGGTTGTTGAAGACGTGAACGAGGACGCTGGCCGGCTCGCCGGCCCCTTCCACGATGCCGAAGTTCGTACGGTAGGCGGATGACTGGGCGATCTGCTGCAGAGAGATGACCGGGTTCGGCGATGAGTCAGGCGACTGGCCGATGAACTGGGAGAACGGAATGGCCGGGATGAACTGGCCGAACGTGCCGGTCGGCGTGGAGTTGTAGGTGCGGCTGGAGGCGACGGTCTGTACGCTCGGCGGACCGCTCTGCGTGGTCGTCGTCAGCGGGCGGATCTCCAGAACGCCCAGCGCGCTCGAGCCGTCGGAACCGTCTCCGAAGAAACTGGTCAGGATGTCGTCGAGGGCCATGGTGGAGCCTGGATCGACCTGAATCGTCGTCGACTGTCCGGACTGTGTTCCGTCCGTGCCCGTCAGCGTGAAATTGAGCTGGTACTTCATCGCCTGGGCCGTGATGTTGGCGATGCGGATGTCCGACTCGAAGAGCGAGCTGTTGGCGCCGTTGGCGTGACCGACGGCGGGGATGATGAGCGAGTTGGGGAGCGGTCCGCTCTTGCCGCCGGACGAGACCGGCGTCACGGTCGTTACAGAGACCGGTACGCTGGAAGGTGGCGGTGGCGTCGTGTCGCTGGCGGTGTCGCCGTTCTTGCCGGCGGCTCCGAAGGTGAGGATGACCGTGGCCGTGTTCGTACCGAGTTTCAGCGCCGCCGGATCGGAGACGATCGTCAGCGTCACGCCCTGTGGGCCGAGTGTGCTGGACGAGGGCGTTACCGTGGCCCACGGTTTGTCGGTGTGGGCGGTGAATGGCACAGGGGGCGTATGGCCGGGGATGAAGATCGTCTGGCTGATCGTGCTCTGCGTACCGATCTCGACGCTGGTCTGCTTCTCCGGCGCGTCCGGAAGAACCGTCACGATGACGATGCGCGAGTAGGGCCCGCGCTCGTCGTTGCAACTGCTGATGGCGCGCACGCGATAGCGCCACTTCTGCGGGTTGGTGGCTGCCGTGTGGACGAAGCTGGCGGCGAGGTCGGTCACGACCTGGGTGGTGGCCGCCGAGAAGTCCGCCGTCGAGGACTCCTGTAGCTCGTAGCTCGTGGCGTTCAGCACGGCGCCCCAGCGGACGTTGTAGCTGCTGTTCGAGGCGACCTGCGCGGGAGCGGTGGCTTTGGGCCGGTCCGGTGTGGCGCAGGGCGGCGGCGACTTGCGAATGGTGAATTTGCCGGTGGCCGATTCGAGGGTCGGGCACGACTTGAAGAACGCTTCGACGTGCCAGTGGATGGTGCCGCTGGGCACGCTGACCGTCAACTTGTTGACTGTGGTCGTTCCGATGACGCTGGGGTCGTCGTCGTCGACCGCGGCCCAGACCTTGTACTGGGTGGCGTTGGCGATGCGCGACCATTCGAAATGAACGGGCGAGGCCAGGCCGGTGCTGTTGTCCACGGGCGTAAAGAGGATCGGCCGCGGGTTGTCGCAAGCCGTTTCCGGGATGGTGAAGAATGCGTGCAACGACTCGGCCGGGGGGCAGCCGTTGAAGAACGCCACCACCCACCACTCGCTCGTGCCTTCCGGCATGGCCCTGGTCACCGCCGTACGCGTCGTCGTACTGGCCAGCTCGGTCGGCGCGCCGTCCTTGTGACGGACGAAGACGGTGTATCCGATGGCGCTGCTGACGGGGTTCCAGTCGAAGCGGACCGGCGAGTCGAGATCTTTGGCGCCGTCAGCCGGGGCGGCGAGGATCGGCCCGTCGGGCGAGCAGTTCGGCGCCGCGGGGATCGTGAAGCGTGATCTCGCCGAGCGCGTCGAGGGGCAGCCGTCGAAGTTTGCCTCGACGCGCCAGTCGACCACGCCCGGAGGAATGACGTGCGCGATCGACGTGTCCGTCGTTTCCAGCACCGGCATGTTGTTGCCGTTGAGCGTCCAGATCACGCGGTAATCCGTGGCATTCGTGACCGCGCTCCAGACGAACGTGACCGGCGTGCTGGCAGTCGCTCCCGGGGATGGCGCGATGAGTTGTGCGCTGGCCGTGGCGCAGCCGGGCGTCGGGATGACGAAGCTCGCTTTCGCCGACGGCACCGGCGGACAGTTCTCGAACAGCGTCTCCACGAACCATTGCCCATTGCCGGTGGTCGTCCCGAAGTCGTGCTGGAGCTTCGTGTCCTTCGAGGAGCCGATGTCGGCGAACGGCTCGCCATTGAACGAGACCCAGACGCGGTACTGAAGCGCCGATGAGTCGTTTGCGGCCCAGTTGAATGTGATGGGGCTCGACACCACCGCGCCGCCGACCGGTGACGTGAGCGTGGGTGCTTTGTGCGTGTCGCAGTTGGCGGCCGCGCTGACGGTGAAGCGGCGGTGCGCGGAAAAGGTCGAGTCGCACCCGTTGCTGAAGAGCGTTTCCACGTACCACTCGTCCGCGCCGCTCGTCAGTTGCACCTGCTGTGAGGTACTGCCCGCCGTCGTGCTGCGCGCCGCCAGGATCGGCGGGCCGCCATTGACGGAGATCCAGAGGCGATATCCGCTCGCCCCGGTCACGGCGCTCCAGGAGAGCGTCACCGGCGAGCTGACCGTCGCGCCGTCGGCGGGCGAGGTCAGCGTCGCGGTCGCACCGCAGGACGCCTGCGAACCGCTCGTGAACGTCGACTTCGCGGACATGACATCCGGGCAGCCGGCGAACGTCGTCACGACCCACCATGCCAGCGTGCCGTCGGGGACGAGGGTGGTCAGCGATGTGGCCGTCGTCGTGCCGGCCAGGTCGCCGGCGTCACTGGCATCGGCGGCTTCGGCAATGAAGAGCTTGTAGCTCGAGGCCCCCGCCACCGCGGTCCACTGGAACGTGACCGGCGAGGTCAGGCCGGTGGCGCCGCTCGCCGGCGCGATGAGCGTCGCCGGCGTGGTGCCGCAGGCCCCCGCGGTCGAGACGGTAAGGGTGAAGGTTTTGGAGAATGTGGCGGTGGGGCAGTCGCCGAAGTCGGCTTCGACGTACCACGCCAGAAGGCCCAGCGGAACGGAGGCGGTGAGCTGCGCGGACGACGTCGTGCCGATCGTGAATCGTTCGCTGCCGCTGGTCGACGTTGGGGATGACGTTCCCCAGACGACGTAATTCGTAGCGCCGGAGACGGCCGTCCACTGGAAGGTGACCGGCGAGGCCAGGCCGGTCGCTCCGTTGGCGGGCGAGACGAGCGACGGTGAGCCTGGGCTCGTCGGACAATTGGCAGCGCTGACATTGAAATGCGCGTGGGCCGAGTCGATGGCCGTGCAATTGTCGGCAGCCGCTTCGGCCCACCAATCGACGGAGGCGCCGGCGGGGAGGTCGGCGTCGTAGTGGGAGTCGCGCGTGACCGCGAGAATCGCCGCCGAGGCGCCGTTGATCGAGGCGAAGAGCCGGTAGAACGTCGCGCCGGAAACGTCGCTCCAATCGAAGCTGACTGATGTGCCCACCGTGCTGTTGCCAGCCGGCGTTATCAACGTCGGTGCTGCCGTGGGACAGGCCGCGGCGGCTGCGACCGTGAAGCTGAAGACGCTGCTCGACGTCTTCGAGGTCGTGCAGTTCGGCGGGTAGGCGTCGACCGACCAGTAGTAGGTGCCGGCCGACAGCGCCTTCGCGATGGTGAAGCTGGTCGTCGGGGCGCTGAGGATGGGGTCGCTGGACGTCGGTGAAGGCGGGTTCTGCGTGCTGATATGAATGATGTACTTGTCGGCGCCGGAGGCGGCTGACCAGGTCAGCGTCGGCGTCGAGCTGGCGGTGCTGGTGTTGGCCGGCGCGGTGAGGTTGAAAGAACCAGGTGGATTGCAGACGGCGGCGGCCGTCTTGAATGTCGCGCAGCCGCTGGTGGTCGTGGGGCAGCTCGTGGCGGTTGTCTTTTTCGCCACGACGCGCCATTCGTAGGTCGTGCCGGCCGCGAGGGTTGTCGGGTTGAAGTGAGTCGTCGAGGTCGTGAATTGTGGCGTACCGGTGCAGGCGCCGGAGCCGGACACGCCGAAGTAAACGTCGTATTGGTCCGCGCCGTTGACCGCGCTCCAGGTCAGCGTGGGAGTGAACGACACATTCTGTGACCCGTCCGAGGGCGATTGCACGGTGGGAGGGGTGGTCAGGCAGCTGACGGTGAACTGTTTGGTCGCAGACATCAATCCGGGGCAGCTTGGGATGTTGGCGCGGACGACCCAGTTGTACGTGCCGGCGGAAAAGCCGGCCGCGGGACCGTTGCAGGAATTGGCGTTCGCGCCGGTGGCCGAGCAAACGAGAGAGGCCGATGGGCTTCCCGTGCTGGCAAAGACGTCATAGCCGGTGACGCCCGATGCCGTCGACGGCATCCAACTGAAACCGATCGGTACGTTCTCGTTCTGATTCGTTCCGATGGGCGATTGCGGTACGGGAGCGCCGCTGGTGGGACACTGTGCAAGCATCTGCCCGCCAAGCGCCAAAGCGGCGCACAGCAGTACTGCCAATCGTAGATTCATGGTTGTTCCCTCGGTCCCCAGTTAGACGGCGCCCCCCGTCCGACGTTGACGCGAATGTAACCGCGCGACGTTCGTTGCGTTAGTGACTCCGCTCACACCCTCAGTGGTACTTATTGCCACCGGTGCTGAACAGGACCACGATGTCGTTGCTTCCGATCGTTCCGGCGGCCTGAAGAGCCCGCAACGCCAGCAGCGCGGCTCCTGCCTCCGGACCGGCATCGATCCCTTCGGTTGTCCGCAGTT
>DATLWH010000969.1:0-6897 GCA_035576505.1 Thermoanaerobaculia bacterium
CGAGGCCATTCATGTGTTCCAGGCCATTCATGTGTTCCGCGAGGCCATGCATGGGCTTCGCGAAGCCATTGATGGGCTTCGCGAAGCCATTGATGCGCTCGGCGATGCCATGAATGGGCTTCACGAGGCCATCAATGGGCTTCACGAGGCCATTCATTGGTTTCTGGAGGCCATTCATGAGCTCCGGGAGGCCATGAATGGACTCACGAGGCCATTCATCGGCTCTGCGAGGCCATTCATCGGCTCTGCGAGGCCATTCAACGGCTCTGCGAGGCCATTCATAGGCTCCGGGAGGCCATGAATGGACTTCACGAGGCCATTCATGAGCTCCGCGACGCCATCAATGGACTTCGCGAGGCCATTGCCGCCGTGCACGACCTGCATCTCGATCGCGTTCGACATGGATGCAACATGCCGTGACGCGAACGGCTCTTCGCTTCCACCACGCCCAGGCTCGAGCTCTGATCGTGAGCGGTAAGCATCTCGAACAGCGGTATGAGCTGCCGGTCGTAATCACGGACGTCGCGCATCGCGGAACCGATCCTCGCTGATCATCGGCGCGCACCGCTCGATCTTAGACAACGAGCAGCACGGTCCGGGACCGTGACGATGCGGTGACGTCTTCGAACGGACACTTGTTGTCGCGGCAATCGCGGCCTTAGTCTCGTCGCGAGATGCGAAGCCTGGTTACTGCTTTCGTGATGTTCATCGCTTGCGGGTCGGCCATTGGGCAGGCTCCCGCCGACGCGCTCTACACGCGGCCGGGAACACTCATTCCGGCCGGTACCCACCGGCTCAACTTCTACTGCATGGGAAAGGGCTCGCCTACCGTCATCCTCGAGGGTGGGTTCGGCGACTGGTCGCCGGCGTTTTCCGGCCTGCAACAACGCGTGGCGGCATTCACGCGCGTTTGTTCTTACGACCGGGCCGGATTCGGGTTCAGCGATCCCGGTCCGATGCCCCGCCGGTTCGACCGTCTGGCCGAGGAGCTTCACACCGCCCTGCACAACGGCGGCATTGCCGGACCATACCTCCTCGTCGCACTGGCGTTCGGAAGCGGTCCGGCGCGCGCGTTTGCTGACCGGTGGATGCCGGAGGTGGCCGGCCTCGTTCTGATCAGCGGCGACGCGCCCGATCTCGAATCGGCGGAGATGACCGATTTCTGGCAGCGGCTCGTGGTGCGTCAACTTCCTCAGGTGCGCCTGTGCCGCGACTGGGTCGCGGCGGGCAAGGCCATGCCGATCACGCCGCCACCCGAGTATCCGCGCTTGAATTGCTACGCCCGTCTGTTTCGCGGCCTGCCGGACTCACAATTCTCGCCTGAGTTGAATGCCGCCCTCGAGCGCGAAGTGGCCAGGACCACGCTTTGGGACACGTTGATCTCCGAGATGGAAGAGGTGCCGAAAGGTGTCGCCTACCTGAAGGAACATCGGACGTCTTTCGGATCGCGTCCGGTGCGCATCATCACCGCCAACCTCTTCAAGGACACGGCCAGCACGCCTAGCGCCAGCCGGCTCGAGCACCTGAGAATCTCCTATTACGAGGCACTGGCGCAGTCGCGTTTCCTCGAGCTGTCGTCGAACGCGAAACAGATCTTCTCGGACACCGGAATCATCGTCCATTTCGAAAAGCCGGAGCTGGTCGTGCAAACGATTCGCGAGGCGTGGGACGAGAGCAAGTGACGCGGACAAGGAGCTCCTGGCGACGATCGCACCGGTTTGGTGAGCACCGCGGATGTACCTGATCATGAGCGCGGTAGCCAACGTCGCCGGGCGAGACCTGGAGACCGTGACTCCGCTCATGGTGTGGTTGCGTCCCCGAGGTGCTTCAAGGCCGCCTCGGCGTCTTCGAGCTCTTCCTTCCGGCGCAGGTAGCCGTGTTTGAAAATCAGGCGACGGGCCTCGGCGAGGTCGTGCTGCGGGGATTGCCACGGGTACTTTGCTTCATCGAAGAAAAGCCGCGCGCGATACAGGTGGATGTCGGCCAGGAACAACGGCATCGGCCCGCGCTCGGCGATCTCCCACGCTTCGTCCAGGTCGCCCTGCGCGCTCTCGGAGCCGGTGCGCGCGCCGGTGAGACTGCGCAGCCAGGCGCGGGTGAGGAGACCGCGCGGGAGTTGGTCTTGCCGGCCGGCGTGGCGGAGTCCGGACACGGCCTGGTCCACCTCCATCGCAGCAGTGGTGAATCCAGGCTGACTTTCTTCGGACGTGGGCGATGGGGAGTAGTGTTGCGCCGGTTCACGTTGGCGGATCCGCGATTCGAGAATCGCCGCGTAGAGCTCGGCGCGGCCAAGCGTGAGATGGTCGAGGGCGATGTCGAGGAGCCAGTGGTTGCGTTCACCAATCTCGAGCGTCTGCGCCGCGCGCTCGGCGACGGAGCGGCACTGGACAAGCCCTTCTTCTTTCTTCCGTTCTCCTTCCGTCTTCCCCGCCTCCCGCGCCACGGCCGACAATAGCAGGTCGCAATACTGGAAGCCCCGAAGCGATTGCAGAAGAGGATTGTCGGACTGCCACTCGGCCTGCATCTGCTCGGCCTCGCGGAAGCGCGCCTCCGCGTCGTCCCGCCGGCCCGCATGGTGCAGGGCGTCGGCATGGGTTGCGCGCGTTCCCATTCGCAAGAACGCATCGCCGCTGCGGTCGGCGTAGGTCACGGCCCGCTCGGCGTCTCCCATTGCTCCGGCCACCTCGCCCAGCGTCAACTCCAGCTCGCTCAGGTTGTCGATGCTGATGGCGGCGTTTTTCCAGTTCTCCTGCTTGATTCGCATCTCCAGCCCTACCCGCATCGGCTCGAGGGCCTCGGTCAGCCGGCCCAGGGCGCGCAGAGTGAAGGCGGCTTCGTTCAGCAACCAGGCCTGGGCGGCTTCCGTGAGCGCACGCGAGACGCGGCTCCACGGAGTCTCGAAGAAGCAGGCTACGGCTCCCAAGTCGGAGCCGAACGCGCCGAGTTTCCTCGTGCTGTAGAACTCGTTCCCTCGCAGTATGCGGCCGAGGTAAACCTTCTCACACGCCTCCTGCTCCAAACCCGCATGGCAGCCGTGGGCCACGGCCTGGTAGAGCGGTTGGACGTCTTCGAGCGTGGCGTCGGGCTTGTCCTTCGTGGTCGCGCAGAGGTACTCGTAGAGCCGCCGGTGTGCGGCCCGCCACGCCTCGGGCTGCGTCGCGCGCAGGCGCTGGCCGAAGTACTCGCGCAGGAGAGGATGCGCATCAAGGGCCACCAACTCGCCCGAACCGGGCTCGCGCAACACCGTGAGCAGTTTCGCGTCTTCCAGACGCTGGAGGGCGAGATTGCGTTGCGCCTCACTGATGCCGATCAGCGGCTCGGTCAGCCCAGCGATGGCCTCCCCGTCCCATAAAGCCGCCAGAGTGCCGGCCGTGGCGGGGCGGTCGAAGAGGCCGAGCAAGCGGAGGAGGGCTAGGGCGCGCCGGCCATTCTCGCGGAGTTCGCGCTCCTTGCTGTCGAAGATACACCGGAGCCAGACTCGAAATCCGCCGGGTGCCATTGACCGCACATACGCATCCATCACGTGGAAGGAGTGGCCTCCCTGTTCCTCGGCATCAGCTTCCGAGAGCCTGACGAGGTCGCGCGTGCGGATGTCTCCGCCGTGGGCGTCGCGCAGGTAGCTGCCGAGGAGATTGAGCGTGAGGGCGTGACCCTTCACGTCCTCCACCAGCTTCTCGAATTCATTCCAGAGCATGCGCCCGTCTGAGGTAGGAATGGTTTTCCGCAGACTGCCCTTTACCCCGAAGGACTGGAGCAGCGCGACGCCGGCCTCGGTGGAAAGGCGTGCCAGTTTTTTCTCCTCGACGGTTTTCCCGGCGTAGGCGCGCAAGTCGGGAATGCTGAACCGGGTGGTGACGACGCACAGACCGGAGCTGTTGGCCGCGAGCCCCTTGAGCAGCGCGGCGATGCCCTGATCTTTCAGCTCGCCCGGCGTGGGAGAGGTGGGAGAGTACTGCAGCGGCTCCAGGCCATCGAGGATGAGCAGCGCTCGCCGTTCGCCTGCGAGTTGGGCCAGCCGCCGCCCCTTGTCGAACGCGCCCGCCGCACTGCTCGCCATCGCCGCGTCTCCGAAGAACGCGAGGGCCCTATTGAGAAACAATTCGGACGAGACCGCCAGCTGCTCTCGGGTCCCTTGGCTGTAGAAGGACCATGCAAGCACGGCGTCGCACCCCGACCAGTTCTGGAACGCGAGATCCACGGCCCACTTCGCGACCAATGAGGTCTTCCCCTCCCCACCGAGAGCGACGAAGATAAGGATGTGGGGCCGCTTCGTTTCGCCGCGGACGACTTGGTCCCACGCATCGTTTAGTACTTTTGTTTCCGGTTCACGCCCGATGAGATTTGATGGCGCATATTTCATGATGCGAGAGATGTCGGCCTGGACGCTGACGCCCTCAACCTGGGTAGCCGCCGTCATTGAGCTCACTTGCGCTAGGTCGCGTCGGAAAATCGTCAAATGGAAACGGCGTTTGTCCTCATCGTTCCAAAGCTTCAACCCGATAGTCCCATCCTCTAACCATGTGCCATTCGCTTCCAACGAGTTCCGAATTCGGCGAACACCGGAGCCCTTTCGTTGGTTGTACCGGGCAAGGCTCATTGCCTCGATGAGCCTGGGATTTCGGGAGTACTTCGGATGCAAATCGTCAGGGGAATTGAGTAGCACCTCTGGTGGTACTGAGCTAAGTCCGGGGTTTACGAACTCAATGCGGTTGTCCAGCACATTCACTCGACCGTGATCGTCTTCCCGATAGTCGCGGTGAATCAAGAAGTTCGTTAGCGCCTCAACAATTGCAACCCTGGGATACTCACTGATAGCAATCTCGCTTCCGAAGCTGTCGCGATGCTCCGGGCTGCCAACGACGCGAGAAGAAAGGGAATCGAGTCGCTGTAACAATTCCCGGTGCAGATACAGGACCGAGCCCCAAATGGTCTCCAACACCGCAGTCTTGCCCTCGCCCGTTTGCAGCTGAACGTAAACATGAAATCGTGTGCTGCTGATGAGTTCCCGAAGCGCGCAGAAGAGCATGCCTTCGTCCGTCAGCGCTATCGCCCCCTTCGACGAGAAACAGGCAAGCCCGCTGGAGACGAGAAACCGCCTTCTAGTCTCAGCTTCACCTCTTCGATGGGGTTCGAAAATCGAATCGAACTTGGCGCAGTCGCCGAAATACGAATCCAAGAGGGCAGCATCGACCGCCTCCAGACCAAGTTCACCTTCGATGAGCCCGGCTTGCCCGAGTTTGCTGAGAATCGACTCGGCCTCTTCGAGTTCTTTCCTGATCTCAAATTTTGCGGACGCACCTGATACTGTAGCTTCCGCGATCCGAAGGTCCGCGATCTTTTCTATCCACCGCTTGATCGCTTCGTCGTCGCCGCTCATGGGTTATCTCCATGTTCTCTAATTCTTGCTTGCCCTTTCTATTTTCGTGAACAGCTCAAACTTCCATCACATTAACTGCCTTAGCCTCTTCGGCGTGCAGGAGATGCAAGCTTCATTTGCATACCCGAGTTTAAACACTAGCCGCCGAGCTCCTCGATCATCTCCTTCGCTTCCGCAATTTGAGACTTGAGCTCAAACTTCTGCGTAGGAGAGGTCACAATGGCGAATTGCCCTTGGAGGTACTCCAACTTCTCTCTCCATATCTCTAACGCGGCGTTAGGCTTCGCGGGGACTGAGCGAGCTTTCGCTGGAGACGTTGGGGCCACAGCAATGCCTGGAACCGCTACGCATCGACGGGCTGCGAAGACTTCATCACGCTTGCCGTGAATCGTTTCTTCGCCACCGTAGAGTAATTTCTGTTGATCGGATAAGCCTGCGTACGTCTCGGTATCCACGAGGATCTCACCCACGTTGCTGGCTGTTTCCAGACGCACAGCTCGGGCGATGACGCTGCCGGCCATTCTCTTGACTCCGGCATTCGCCTCGATTGCCAGGTCTCCCGTCGCGATCCCAACACGGAACCAACGCTTGGCCGACGCTACGGTCCTCTCCTGGTTGTGGAGGCGACAAGCGTGGTGGACCGCGAGCGCATAACGATGAGCGATGGATGGCGAGTCCAATGCGAGGATCGCCCCATCACCAGTCGTCGCCATCACGGCATCCTCGCGATGGAGACTCACGGCACTCAGTCCGGTATCTACAAACGTCTGGATCTGGTCATTGAAGTGCATCACGACCTCGGCAGAGAGATTCTCTTCCAGTTCACGAGCAACATCGCTATAGCCCTTCAGATCAAGCTCGACAATGGTCTTGCGCATGACATTTTTCCCCTTGGCGACGGGAGGCATCGAGTCCGGCCATGACTTCGCAGCAGCATCCGCGTCATCGAGTTCTTCCTTTCGGCGCCAGTAGCCGCAGCGTTCGATGATGACACGGGCTGCGGCAAGATCATCCTTTGGCCCACGTCTCGTACCGTCGGGATTCTTGTCCCACGGGTACTTCACTTCGCGAAGGAAGAGCCGCGCGCGATACAGATGGATGTCGGCCAGGAACAACGGCATCGGCCCGCGCTCGGCGATCTCCCACGCTTCGTCCAGGTCGCTCTGCGCGCTCTCTGAGCCGCTGCGCGCGCCGGTGAGACTGCGTAGCCACGCGCGGGTGAGAAGGCCGCGCGGGAGGTGGTGTTGCACACTAGCGCGGCGGAGGCCGGACACGGCTTGGTCCAACTCCGTAGCCGCAGTGGTGAATCCGCGCAGACTTTGTTCGGACGTGGGCGGCGAGAGTTGCACCGTCTCACGTTGGCGGCCCCGCGATTCGAGAATCGCAGCGTAGAGTGCGGCGCGGCCCAATGTGAGGTGGTGAAGCGCAAAGTCGAGAAGAGGTGCATTTCGCATTCCTTCCTCCCACTTGAGCGTCTGTGCTGCGCGCTCGGCGACTACGCGGCAGAGGGCAAGATCTTC
>DATLWH010000970.1:0-3881 GCA_035576505.1 Thermoanaerobaculia bacterium
GTGATGGCACCACGTCATCTCCGCGTCATAGCCGGCAGTCGTGGTGATCTTCTTCGCGTTCGAGCCGTCGACGTTCGCCTCGACGATGTCGAATGACGGATAGACCGGCCACACGTATCCCTTCGACATGTCCGGCCGCGGCGGGCAATCCGCTCCGCCTCCCTCGGTGGTGGCATAGACGATCCGGTCGCCCTGCGGATAGCGGTAGTAGCCGCACGTCGTCCGCCCCTTGCCGCTCGAGACCAGCTTCGTCTCGCCGGTGGCCAGATCCATCGTGTACTCCTGATCGCATCCCGCGCCCGGCACGGTGGCCTGATAGATGATCTTCGTCCCGTCGGGGCTGAAGTAGGCCTCCGCGTTCTCGCCGCCGAAGGTCAGTTGGCGAATGTCCTTCAGATGCTTCTCTCCCTCGAAGGTCTTCTCGTATGGCTTCCCGGCGTTGATCGTGAATGGCTTTGCAACCGGCGGCGACGCGGGCGCCGCACTCACCCCTCGGCTGCTTAGCGTGGCGCGCAACATCGTCCGGGCGTCGTCGCGGATGACGATCACATCGACCGTGTCGCCCGGCTTGTGGTCCTGCAGCGCGTAGGTCATGTCGTAGAGGTTTTCGATCCGCGTGCTGCCGATCTCGACAATGCGGTCTTTCCCACGGATGCCCGCTTTGTCCGACGGCGAGCCGGGGCGCACATCGGCCAGCAGAACGCCTCCGGTCGTATCCGCCATCGCACTGTAGTCGGGCACGGTTCCCAGGTACGCACCGTATCCGCGGGAATCGCCTTCCATGGCCGGGGCCGACGCCGAGCGCGCGTACTGCGGAGTCACTTTCCCCGCCGCGAGATGCATCATGACGCTCGTACCGAAATCGACAGCGTGCTCGATTCCGGCGTAGTTCAGGCTGTCGGCGACGTCGTCGGGCGTGTGATAGCGCTCGTGCGCGCCGGTGAAGAGATGGAGCACCGGAATCTGTTTGGCGTAGAAGCTCGTCTGATCCGAGGGGCCGTAGCCGTCGCCGCTCGACGTGACGTTGAGTTTGGCCAGCTCCGTGGCACGGTCCACGGCCTCTTTCCATTGCGGTGCGGAGTCGCTGCCGAAGACGATCAGCTTGTTGTCGCGCATCATCCCCACCATGTCGAGATTGATCATGGCCACCGTGCGCGACGCCAACGGCGAATGACCGACGAACCACGACGACCCGGCCAGGCCGACTTCCTCGCCGGAGAAGAGGGCAATGACGACCGTGCGCCGGTTCTTCACGTCGTCGAGCTGATGCCGCAGGCGCTCGGCGATGGCCAGGACGGCCGCGTCGCCCGAGGCGTTGTCGTCGGCGCCCGGATGGATGGCGTGGACATTCGGCTTCATCGACCCCTGGCCACCGTAGCCGAGGTGATCGTAGTGCGCGCCGAGAACGACGACCTCGTTCGCCAACGCGCCGCGGCCGGGCAGGATACCGGCGAGGTTCTCGGCGTTCTCGAACTGCGGCTTCACGTCGGCGACGCCGCTCACGCGCGTCGCGAGCACACGCGAGCGCGGCTTGAGATCGGTATCAACGTCCTTCTGAAACTGGGCCAGATCGATACCGGCATCTTTCAGCCAACGCTGCGCCACCGACGTCTTCACCTGCAGCACCGGAATGCCGGCCGGACTCTCCGGCCCGTCGTTGACGAGCGGCGGAACCTTGTCCTTCCCCTCATCCTGGATCGGCCCGGTCGTGAAAATCACCGCCACCGCCCCACGCTCGCGCGCCTGCAGAACCTTGTAACGCATGGCCGACCAGCGGCTCGGCTTGCGTCCATCAAACTTCGATGTGTCGTCCTTCTCCTGCGGCTCGTACCGCAGCATGAGCACGACTTTGCCCTTCACGTCGATGCCGTCGAAGTCGTTGTACCCGATCGGCGTCGCGTTGATCCCGTAACCGGCGAACACCAGCGTTCCTGAGAACGCGCCAGCGCTGGAGAAGCCGAGAGGCGTCCAATCGGCGGCATCCACTCCTTCCAGCTTGTTGCCACCGCCGAGCGATACGCCCATCTTCACCGGAAACGGCTGGCGATACGACGTGTCGAACGCGGGTTGAAGCCCGAGCGCGCGCAGCCTCCCCTCGATGTAGCTCGCCGCCAGGCCGATGCCTTTCGTGCCGAGGCCGCGTCCCTCCATGTTCGGAGCCGCCAGCGTCCGGACGTCGGTCTCGATCGACCTGGTCAGCTTCGCGTCATCCGCGAACGCGGTAGCGGACAAAAGGAGCAGCAGGGGGAGCATTCGTTTCATGCGGCGCATGGTACATCTGCGGCTCGCCAACGAAGCCCTCCCTGGGACCGCGGGCATCTTGCCCGCCGCCCCGCCAGGACGTGACTTGCATCCGAGTGCCCTTAGGCGATCCCGTAGGCATGACGATGTTTCTGCCCCAGGTCTCCCGAGACCGGCGGGCGAGACGACCCGCGGTCCCAGGGAGGCGAGCCTCGCAGGCGAGTATCATTCGCCGCCATGTCCAGCGCAACATCGAGCCCGATCAGAGACTTCATCCAGCATCACTACCGTCACTTCAACGCCGCATCGTTGCGTGCGGCGGCGGACGACTACATCAAGCACATCGACGCCGGCAACAAGATGCTGGTCACGCTGGCCGGCGCGATGTCGACGGCGGAACTGGGGATCTCGCTCGCCGAGATGATCCGGCAGGAGAAGGTTCACGCCATCTGCTGCACCGGCGCCAACCTCGAGGAAGACATCTTCAACCTCGTCGCGCACGATCACTACGAGCGCGTTCCGCACTACCGATACTTGTCCGCGCAGGACGAGAAAGCGCTGCTCGACCGGCACATGAACCGCGTCACCGACACCTGCATCCCCGAGGGGGAAGCGATGCGGCGCATCGAGTCGGCGGTGCTCAAGCATTGGATGGCCAAGGACAAAGAGGGGCGCCGACTCTTCCCGCACGAGTTCATGTACGAGATCCTCCGCGACGGCTCCATCGCCGAGTTCTACCAGATCGATCCGAAGGATTCGTGGATGGTGGCCGCGGCCGAGAAGAATCTCCCGATGTTCGTCCCGGGCTGGGAGGACTCGACCCTCGGCAACATGTACTCCGGCCATTGCATCTCCGGCGACGTGGCGAACGTTCACACCGTGCGCACCGGCATCGAGTACATGATCGAGCTGGCCGATTACTACACGAAGACGACCAAGGGCCGCACGATCGGCTTCTTCCAGATCGGCGGCGGCATCGCCGGCGACTTCCCCATCTGCGTCGTGCCGATGCTGCACCAGGACCTGCAGCGCACAAACGTCCCGATCTGGGGCTACTTCTGCCAGATCAGCGACTCCACGACCAGCTTCGGCTCGTACTCGGGCGCGGTCCCGAACGAGAAGATCACCTGGGGCAAGCTGGGCGTCGACACGCCGAGCCACGTGATCGAATCGGATGCGTCGATCGTGGCGCCGCTGATGTTTGGGTACGTGTTGGGGTGGTGAAAGGACCGCACAGACAAGAGTGTCTGTGCCACATCAGCCGCTGCTTTTCCTAGCCTAGCCCAGACACCTTCGACCCGTCCAAAACCCCAGGCTTGTGACAAACACCCGAATGGTTGTGGCACAGACACTCTTGTCTGTGCGCGGCGGCGTCAGCCGCCGGGTTCACCGCAAAATCTCGATGAATTCTACCGGCCGTTCCCAGGGAACGCGATGACCGGCATCAGCAACAATCGCGACGCGCCCGTTTGCCGCCAACGCCGCCGCCCGCTTCGCCTCCGCCGCATACTTCGCGTCGCGCGCACCGGCAATCCACAGCGTCGGGATCGTCAGCTCGTGTAACCGCGAGGCAACCGGCGGCAGCGCGCCCGATGACCACTCGCGCAACGCGCGCGGGTCGTAATCGTAGCGAGTGCGCG
>DATLWH010000971.1:0-12878 GCA_035576505.1 Thermoanaerobaculia bacterium
AGGCGCAGTCGAAGTTCATCGACGCGCAGTGGGATATGAAGGAGGAGACCGAGAAGATGGTCCGCCTTCTTCAACAGAGCCCGGCCGACGAGGCGCGCATCCTCGAGCAGGCCGACAAGGTCATGGCGCTCGAGCGGGAGATCAAGAAGACCCAGCTCTCGATGCTGGTCCGCATCCGCAACGTCCTGACTGCCGAGCAGGTGGCGAAGCTCGAGGCCATACGAGGGCGTTGAGGAGCTTCATCCGCAGATGACGCAGATGGAGCGCGTCCCCGATCCCTTTATCTGCGTTCATCTGCGTCATCTGCGGATACGGTTTCCCGGCGAACACTTGGTGAACACCGGTCCCGCCGCCTATCCGTCCGGACAAACTCGCAATCTATAATCCACGCCGATGAAGAAGCGGATGGCTCTCATGCTCGTCGTGGTGATCGTGTTTCTGGCGGTCATCGGCGGGATCAAATACTTTCAGATCAGGTCCGCCATGGCCATGGGGGCGTCCTATAAGCCTCCGCCCGAGGCGGTGACGACGGTGATCGCCAGACAGGAAGCGTGGAACGCCACGGTAAAGGCGATCGGAACCGTTGCGGCGGTGCAGGGTGTCATGGTCAGCGCGGACCTTCCGGGCGTAGTCGATCAGATCGCCTTCAAGTCAGGCCAGTCGGTGCGCAAGGGGGACGTGCTGGTGGTGCTCGATGCCAAACAGGAACGAGCCCAGCTCGCGTCGGCCGAGGCAGCACGCGATCTGGCGCGGCGCGACGTCGAGCGCCAGCGGGGACTCCTGAAAGCAGGGATCGTCCCACAGGCGACGTACGACACCTCGGCGGCGCAAATCAAGCAGGCTGACGCCAGTGTTGCCGAGCTCCACGCCACCATCGAGCGCAAGGTCATTCATGCTCCCTTCGACGGCGTGCTCGGCATCCGGGAAGTCAACCTCGGCCAGTATCTCGCCGGCGGAGCGCCGATCGTCTCACTGCAGTCGTTTCGCCCCGCCTATGTGAACTTCAGCGTGCCTCAGCAGGAGATGAGCCGGCTCACCGTCGGCTCCGACGTCGAAGTGACCCCCGACACCGGCGGCGGGCCCGAGGCCGGCAAGGTCACCGCCTTTGACTCCGTCATCGATGAAGCCACCCGCAACGGGCGGGTGCAGGCCACCTTCGCCAATCGAGCCGGAAAGCTGCATCCCGGCATGTTCGTCGAGGCGCGGTTCGCCCGCGGCGCACAGACGATGGCCATCACCCTTCCGGTCTCGTCGATCAGTTACGCCCCCTTTGGCGACTCGGTCTTCATCGTGGACGATGTCAAGGGGCCGGATGGCAAGACGTATCGCGGCGTTCGCCAGCAGTTCGTCAAGCTCGGCGACACGCGCGGGGATCAGGTGGCCGTGCTCACCGGCGTCAAAACAGGTGAAGAGGTCGTCACATCCGGCGTGTTCAAGCTGCGGCCGGGAGCGGCCGTGATCGTCAACAACAGCGTTCAACCGGGGAACAGCCCCAGCCCGCGTCCGGAAGATAGCTGATGAAACTCACCGATCTCTTCGTCCGCCGGCCGGTGCTGGCGATCGTGGTCAATCTGGTGATCCTCATCGCCGGGCTGCAGGCCATCCGCTCGCTCGTCGTCCGCCAGTTTCCGCGCAGCGACATGGCCAACGTGGTGGTCTCGACAGCGTACGTCGGCGCGAACGCGGACCTCGTGCGCGGCTTCATCACCGCGCCGCTCGAGCGCGTCATCGCCGGCGCCGACGGGATCGACTTTCTCGAATCGTCCAGCGCCCAGGGCGTCAGCACGATCACCGTCCACCTGAAGCTGAACTACGACACCAACGCCGCCCTCACGCAGATCCAGTCGAAGGTCGCCCAGGTCCGCAATCAGCTTCCGCCCGAAGCGGAGGCGCCGATCATCGACCTGCAGACGACCGACAGCCAGTTCGCGGCGGCGTATCTCGGCTTCTCATCCAAGGATCTCGATCAGAATCAGATCACCGACTACCTCACGCGGGTGGTCCAGCCGAAGCTGAGCGCCATCAGCGGCGTGCAGCGAGCCGACATCTTCGGCGACCGCACCTTCGCCATGCGCGTATGGCTCAAGCCGGACAGGATGGCTGCCCTCGGCATCTCTCCGTCGATGGCCCACGACGCCCTGGCGGCCAACAACTATCTCTCCGCGCTCGGGGCCACGAAGGGATCGATGACCTCGGTCAACCTCGTGGCCAACACGAACCTCCAGACGGTCGAGGAGTTCAAGCAACTCGTCGTCAAGCAGCAGAACGGCACGGTGGTCCGGCTTGGCGATATCGCCGATGTCGTCCTCGGCGCGGAAACGTACGAACAGGAAGTCAGCTTCAACGGCGAGACCGCCGTCTTCATCGGCATCTTCGTGCTGCCGACCGCGAACACGCTCGACGTGATGAAGAAGGTCCGCGAGGCCATGCCGGAGATCCAGGCCCAACTGCCGGCAGGGATGAAAACGGGTGTTCCCTACGACTCCTCGGCCTATATCCAGGACGCCATCAATGAAGTGCTCAAGACGCTGACGGAGACGCTGCTCATCGTCATTCTGGTCATCTTCCTCTTTCTCGGTTCGGTGCGCGGCGTGATCATCCCCGTGGTGGCCATTCCCATCTCCCTCATCGGCGCCGTCATGCTGATGCTGGTCTTCGGTTTCACCATCAACCTGCTCACCCTGCTGGCCATCGTGCTCTCGGTCGGGCTGGTCGTCGACGACGCCATCGTCATGGTGGAGAACATCGAGCGCCATCTGCACATGGGCAAGTCGCCGATCGAGGCGGCCACCGATGCCGCGCGCGAGCTGGTGGCGCCCATCATCGCCATGACCATCACCCTGGCCGCGGTCTACACGCCGGTGGCCCTGCAGGGAGGCCTGACCGGATCGCTGTTCCGCGAGTTCGCCTTCACGCTCGCCGGCGCGGTGATCATCTCCGGCTTCGTAGCACTCACGCTCTCGCCGATGATGGGATCGAAGCTGTTGCGCGCCGGCGACACCGAGCGCGGCTTCGCCGGATGGATCAATGCCCGCTTCGACGCTCTCCGCGAGCGCTACACGCGCACGCTCGCCGGCACGCTCAACTTCCGGCCGGTCGTGCTGACGCTGTGGGTCATCGTCGTGGCCTTGATTTTTCCGTTCTACATGTTCTCGCAGAAAGAGCTGGCGCCGCCCGAGGATCAGAGCTTCATCTTCGGCATCATCCAGGCGGCGGCGAACTCGACGATCGAACAGACAAAGCTCTTCGCCACGCAGGTCGACAAGATCTACCGCTCCTTCCCGGAGACCGTGGCCAGTTTCCAGGTCATCTTTCCCACGGGCGGCTTCGGCGGCATGGTCGCGAAACCGTATAACCAGCGAACCAAGAGCACGGCCCAGCTCGTGATGGAAGCGTCGGCGGCGACGTCGAAGATCCCCGGCATTCGCGCCATCGAACTCGTCCCTCCGTCGCTCCCGGGGAATCAGGGATTCCCGGTGGACTTCGCCATCGTCTCGACCGCGGAGCCGGCGCGCCTGGCCGAATTCGCCAACGAGCTCGTGAAGAAGGCGGTCACCAGCGGCAAGTTCATGTTTGCCGACACCGACCTGAAGTTCGACCAGCCCCAGGCGCGGGTTGTTTTCAACCGCGACAAGCTGCGATCCGAAGGCGTCGACCTCACGCAGGCAGGGCGCGACCTCTCGGCCCTCCTGGGCGGCAACTTCGTGAACCGTTTCAGCATCCAGGGCCGCAGCTACAAAGTGATTCCGCAGGTCAAACGCAGCGAGCGACTCACCCCCGAGCAGCTCACGCAGATGTACGTCACCGGCGCGAATGGCAAGCTCGTCCCGTTGTCGACGTTCGCTACACTGCAGACGTCCACCGAGCCGCGCGATCTGAAGCGATTCCAGCAGCTCAACGCCGTGCGCATCCAGGGAGCGATCGCGCCCGGCATCTCCCTCGACGCGGCGCTGAAGTACCTCGAGGACGAATCGGCGAAGGTTCTGCCGCGCGGTTTCACCATTGATTATGCCGGTGAGTCGCGCCAGTTGCGCACGGAGGGGACGAAGTTCCTCGGCGTCTTCCTGCTCTCGGCGATTCTGATCTACCTCGTGCTGGCGGCGCAGTTCGAGAGCTTCCGCGATCCCTTCATCATCCTGGCCGGCTCCGTGCCGCTGGCCCTCTCCGGCTCCCTGCTCTTCTCATTCCTCGGGCTCACCTCGATCAACATCTATAGTCAGGTGGGACTGATCACCCTCGTCGGACTGGTATCGAGGAACGGGATTCTCATCGTTCAATTCGCCAACCATCTGCAGGAGACCGGCAAAGACAAACTCGCCGCGGTCATCGAGGCCGCGGGCACCCGCCTGCGCCCCATCCTGATGACCACCGCGGCCACGGTCATGGGCCACCTCCCTCTCGTCTTCGCCCGAGGCCCCGGCGCCGGCGCCCGCAACAGCATCGGTATCATGCTCGTGAGCGGGATGATCATCGGCACCTGCTTCACGCTCTTTGTCGTGCCGTCGATCTACGTGCTCGTGGCTCGAACGCACAAACGTCTGGACGTACCGGAAGTGAACGTTGCCACCGGTCTCGAGCCGGCAACCGCGGGGTGATTCGAGGATCGATCCATGAACGTCCGTGCCATTCGCGTTTCTCCATGCGCTCTTCTTCTTCTGCTCGCGAATGCCGCGCTCGCGGCGACGCCGGCTGTCCAGCCGGCCGCGAGCGCCGCGGCGCTCGACAATCCGCCGCCGGTCGAGGCACCCGAGGACCTCGAGGGGCGGATGCGCGACTACCTCATGCGCCATAGCGACAACGGGACCATCGATCCGGAACTGCTGCTGCGGCGAACACGCGAGGTTCATGACCAGTTGGAGCGCGACATCCGCACCGGCAGAATCCGGCCCGATGCCATTCCCGGCAGCGTCTGGGTCAGCCTCGGGCCGACCAACGGCGCCGGACGCATCCTCTCGGTTGCCACCGATCCGACCGTGCCGGGAACGGCGATCGTCGGTTCGGCAGGTGGCGGCGCCTGGAAGACGACCAACGGCGGGCAGACGTGGACGGCGCTCACGGACACCATTCCGAACCTCGCCGTCGGCGCGGTGGCCATCGCTCCCTCGTCACCGTCCCTCATCTACCTCGGCACGGGAGAGGCGGGGCCGAACGGCGATCGGATCCCCGGCATCGGCATCCTGTCTTCGAATGACGGCGGACTCTCGTGGAACCTTCCGGCATCAGTTCTCGCCACCGGCTTTCATCGCATCACCGTCCATCCCTCAAATCCGCAGGAGCTGGTCGTCGGTACGAACGCCGGAGCCTACCGCTCCACCAGCGGCATCGACGGTCCGTGGACGCAAGTGATCTCGTCATCGACCTTCGGAGAGGTGGCTGATCTCGTTCGCGATCCCTCGAATCCGCTGGTGATCTACGCCGCGACGTGGGACGGCGCGAATTGCACAAAGACCGGCTGCAGCAGCACGACCATTCTCCCATTCGCGTCGCCGACCGTCCTGAAGTCGACCGACGGCGGGAAGACGTTCGTGGCGGCGGCCACGGGACTTCCGGTGTCGGTGATGAAAAGCCGTCTGAGCCGCATCTCGCTTGCCATCGCCCCTTCCAGCTCCCAGACCCTCTACGCCTCTCTGGCGATTCTCGACACGACGACCGGCAGTGAAGTCTGTCATGTCTACAAGACCACCAACGGCGGCACGTCGTGGGCCGACACGGCCCTTGCGCAGACCGCGCAGGTCAGTACTTATCTCACGGCGCAGGCGGGATACGACAACACGCTCGTCGTCAATCCCTCCGATCCCAACACGGTCCTGACCGGCGGAGTCCGCTACGCGAAAACGACAGACGGAGGTCAGACGTGGGTCACGCCGACCTTCAGCAATGTGTCGGTCCACAGCGACGCGCACGACATGCGCTACGACTCCGGAGGGCTTCTCTACATCGCCAACGACGGAGGCATCTGGACCTCCGCCGACAGCGCCATCCACGTGACGCCGCGGAACGACGGTCTGGTGACGCGGCAGTTCTACTTCGTCACGAACGATCCCTCCAACGCGAACGTGATCTTCGGAGGATTGCAGGACAACGGGACGATTCGCCGCCCTCTGGCCGGCGGAACATCGTGGGACTCCGTGGTCGGAGGCGACGGGATCGCCTGTCTGGTCAATCCGGCCACTCCCTCGGTGGTCTACGCCTCGACGCAAAACGAGAACGTGCTGCGCACGATCGAAGGAGCAATGCCGCAACCGAGTTTTCGCGTGGCAAAACCGCTCTTCCCGGCCGGCGAGGTCATTCCCTTCCGGACACTCATTGCCGGCGATCCCTCCAATCCGGCGGTCATCTACACGGTCTCCTACCGTGTGTGGAAGTCGGTCGACAGCGGGGAATCGTGGGTTCCTCTTCCGACGACGACTGTCGACGGGACGACCTGGCGCACCGATCGTACGATCGGCGCCATCGCCATCTCCAGGAGCAACCCGAAGATCATCATGATCTCGCTGAACGGGGCGGCCGGCGTCTTCCGCACGACCGACGGCGGCCTGACATGGACGATGACCGAGCGCGGCCTTCTCAACAAGGGCGTCACCAGCCTGGCCATCGATCCCGTCGACCCGAATCGCGTCTGGTTGACGACCGCGGGCCTGTCGTTGCCGTCGGTCTTCACCACCAGCGACGGAGGCAACATCTGGACGACGGCGAGCAACGGTCTTCCGGCGTTCTCCGCCCAGACGATTCTCGTCGACCCGACGGACTCGAATACGATCTACTGTGGGACCGACGTCGGTGTCTATCGCTCGACGGACGCGGGAGCGTCGTGGTCGCGTTTCGGCACCGGTCTCCCGGCCGTCGCCGTCGATGATCTCAAGGCGCTCGACGACGGCTCGGCCTTGCGCGCGGCCACGCACGGCCGCGGAATGTGGGAGCTGACGATCGCCGGCCCGGCGAACCATCGGCCGGTCACGGCCATCAGCAACCCCGCTGCCGTGCAGATTCAGCGCGGGACCACGCTGGCGTTCCACGGATCAGCAACCGATCTCGACTCCGATCCCTTCTCGCTCTCGTGGATCTTCCCCGATACATGGGAGGCCGTTCCCGTCACCAACAGTTCCACGGCCTCGCATACATTCGATCGTTCCGGACGGTTCCCGGTGACGTTGCGGGCCATCGATTCGCATGGAGCCATCGGTGCCTCCTCCGTCGAGATCGACGTGATGGATGCGGGCGATTCCTGCTCGTCGCCGATCGTGATCCCCGACTCCGGACCGTTTCCCTGGAGCGTGACCGTGAACACGGAGGTCGCATCGAGGCAGCTCTCCGACCCTGTGAACGGCGCGCCCTGCGTTCTGTTCGGACTGCAGCGGACCGTCTGGCTGAGCTTCACCCCCGCCGTCAGCGGGAGCTACGACTTCTCCCTCTGCGGCTCGAAGGCCAGCGCCGTCGTGGTGGGCTACACCGGGCCGGCCTGCGGGCCGTACACGCCGAGCGGGTTCTGCTACCAGAATCCCGCCGTGTCGGGGCAGTCGATCGACGAGATCCCTCCCGATTGCGCCACCGGACGAAAAACGTCCGTGACGCTGACCGCGGGAACGACGATCCACTTCCTCATCTGGAACTTCTACGCGGGCGACTTCGGACCGATCACGCTCACCGTCACGCAGGGTGGCGCTCTGAGCCCAGTCGTGACCGCGGTTTCGCCCGGAACGGGCAGCGTATCCGGCGGCACTCCCGTCGTCATCACCGGCTCCGGCTTCGTCGCCGGAACCACCGTCACGTTCGGCAGCGCTGCGGCTACCAGCGTGACCGTGCTCACGCCGAACGTTCTCACCGCCGTGGCCCCAGCCGGTACGCCCGGCTCATCGATCGTGAGCGTGCAAGCCCCCGGCGGAACGTTGGCCACGCTGGCGGACGCATTCGTCTACCAGAAGCCGCCCCCGGCGCCGCCACGTCACCGCGCCGCACGGCCGTAAGGCTAACGCGGCCGGAGCGCTGGCGTCTCGCCGCCGAGACCGCCAGCGCTCCCTCGCACGACCGATCTACAGTCGAGCTTCAGCACCCCCAATGTGGCCCGCCGATTGCGATACAGACCCGGTAGACCCAGAGAATAAGGAGACACGAATGTTCAAGACAAAGATTTTCGTTCGCAACATCGCATTGGCCGGAGCGTTCCCGCTTCTGCTCGCTTCATCCGCGCTCGCACAGGAGCGTGAGTACCCGAGGACGTACGACCATGACGCCGATCGCGCCAATCGTATGGTGGATGGCACGGTAGCGTCCGTCGTGCATTTTGACCGTGGCGACCGCATCCGGCTGACGAACGGCATGGATCTGTTCGTTCCGAATTCCGTCATCAGCATGAATCAGGGGCGCCGCTATCAGACCTCCCTGCTCCAGCCCGGCGACGTCGTCCGCATGGCCGTCTACAGCCGCGATGGGGATGGCCGTGATGCGCGGGTCACCTCACTCGAGCTCCTGCGCTCGGGCCGCGAGGGCCGCGAGGGCTACTACAACGATCGTCGTTTCGACGGCACCGTCGTCTCGTTCGATCGACGCAACAGCATCCTGGTTCTGCAGACCGACAACGGCCGGACCGTCAACGTCGACGTCAGCAGCTACGCTGGACGTTTCCACCGCGGCGATCGCGTCTTCGTCTCCGGCCGGATGGACCGTGACCGCGGCACCTTCATCGCCGAACGGGTTCGTATCGGCGAACGGTAATTGATCCACCTCGCGTGCACCCTCCTGCCGAAGGAGGGTGCACCGTGAGCGTGTGAGAAATGGCGAAGGCCTGACCGGTTGACCGTGACGATCACCCGTTGTAGCGCGTCGCCTTGATTCGCTCAGAAACCCGAAACAGATCTGCCTATCCTCATGAGGATATCCCAGTGATATGCGGACCTCTTGTTCGAGGTACTACACACTCTTGTTCGGGGTATCCGCATGGTTGTTCGGCATAGCGCGAGTAACCTCGAGTTGGTCGCAAGCCTGTTCGGCCTACACCCGGCTATCTTCAAGCTGACGGAGAAGCATCTTCGTGATGTCCGGACACGATCTCGAGTGTCCTCGCGCCGCCAGCGAGATTCAATACTCTCCCATCGAGCGCCCTTCTCCCCCAGCGCTTTTCAGCTGGGGTAGAAGGTGCCGAAGGCGGATGAGGGGGCGTTCACGCGAACGTAATTTGCAAACGAGCAAATTGTGTATGGGAACGCTCCTTCCTTATGCTTCGCATTCCGAACGAACAATTGATTCGTGACTCGGAGATCGTCGTCGAAATGATCAAGGCGGTCATCGATCAATGCCTCAGATCGCGCGAGAACCTGCCCCCTCATCCGCCTGTCGGCACCTTCTCCCCCAGCTGAAAAGCGCTGGGGGAGAAGGGCGCTCGATGGGAGGGCGCTGCTGAGAATGGGAGAGGGAGGAGTTTCGAGCGCATCGAAGCCCCCCTCACTTCACCCCATTTCGTATCTCCGTGAGGTCTATTGCGCGCACGAGCGTGCCGGATGTGGCCGGGTTGCTATAGACGATCGCAGGCACTCCGAGAGCGCTGCGGGCGGGGTCGAGGGCGTTGCGCAGGTCCGTGATGTGTACGGCTTTGATGACGATGCCGGCAACCGAGGGGTCGGTGAAGGAGTAGGGGGCGAGGCCGGCGGTGGCGCGGACGGCGTTGACGGCGGTGCGCAATTGCGTGATGTGGACGGCCTGGATGACCGTGCTCATGGCGATGAGCGGATCGTCGTTGAAGAAGATCGTCGTGGCGATGTCGTAATTGCTGAAGGGAGAGGTCACCGAGGCGTTGCTGATGGCGCGTACCTGATAGCGATACGTCGTGCCGGCGCTGACGGTGTTGTCGAGGAATGCAGTCACCGATGGGGTCGAGATCGTTGCGAACGCGCCGCCCGAGCTGCGCTGGACTTCATAGTGATTCGTGTTGGCCACGCCGAACCAGGTGAGGGCGATCTGCGACGTCGACGTTGCCGTGGCGATGAGGTTCGCCGGCGTGGAGCCAGCGGGCAGCAGGATCGTCAGCGTGTAGCTCGCGGAGCCGGAACAGCCGTGCGCATCGAAGGCGCTGATGGTGATGGGAAACGTTCCGGCCTGCGATGTCGTGCCGCTCAGCGTGGTCCCGGAGAACGTCAGGCCCGCGGGTAGTGGGCCATTCTCGGTGAAGGTCACGCCGGTGCCTCCGCTCTGGGAGAAGCCGGCGTTGTAGGCAGTACCGGTCGTGCCGGCCGGAATCGAGGCCGGGCTGACGGTGATGGTGGGGCAGGCGGTGACCGTGTTCATCGCCACGACCGGCGAGCCGCCGATGACGAGATCGACCGTGCCGCTGACGTCGAAGTCGCCGGCGGCGAATGCGTCGTAGAGCCCACCGGCCGCGGGAATCGTCGATGCGGCGACGAAATGTCCGGCGCCGTCGCCGAGGAGGACCTGAACGGATGTCTGCGACGAATCGACGGCCACATCGATCTTGCCGTCGTTGTTGAAGTCGGCCAGCACGACGTGGCGGCCGTTCGTGGCGGTGATCGGGGTTCCTGCGTGGAACGTTCCGTCGCCGTTGCCGAGCAGCACGGCGCCCGTTGCCACGACGAGATCGACGATCCCGTCGCCGTTCACATCGCCGGCGGCGATGCCCATCACGGTCGTGGTGCACGTGCCGGCGGCGATGGTCTGGCCGGCCGTGAAGGTCCCGTTGCCGTTGCCGAGGAGGATGGTGACGGTGCCCGCGGCTTCGTCGGCCACGGCGATGTCGAGGTTGTTGTCGTTGTTGAAGAACCCGACGGCCACGCCGGCCGGCTTCGTGCCAACGGAATACGTATTCGTCGCGGCGCAGCCGCCCCCGCCGAGGGTGCCGAGACAGATGCTCACCTGCCCGTTGCTGTGATTCGGCACGACGAGATCGGCCACACCGTCGCCGTTGAAATCGCCGCTGGCGAGAGCGTAGGCCGCCGGGCTGGCCGAAAGGGTTGTGGTGGTGCTGAGCGGCGCGATCTGGCCGCCCAGGAATGCCGTCACGGTCCCGCCGAGCGGCGCGACGACGAGGTCGGCGATGTTGTCGCCGTTGACGTCGAACGTGGCGGTGCCGCCCGGGTTTCCAGTCGAGGAAAAGGACGTCACCGGCGTAAACGCGGCCGTGCCGTTGCCGAGGAAGAGCGCGTTGAAGTCGCTTGCCGGCGCTGCCACGTCCCACTGGTTGTCGGTGTTGAAATTGGCGGCGGCGACGGACGGCGGCGGCTGGCTCGAGGCGCCCGAGAGCGTGGTCAGAGCGAACAGCGGGTAGCTGCAGCAACTGCCGTCGACGTAGGTGAAGGCCTTCTCCAGACGGTATTGGCCGCCGTTTGTGTTGGTGACGATGACATTCACGACGGCCTTGGCGCGCGCGCCGGTGGTGCCCGTGATCGTGGTGGTGTTCACGACCACGACGTTCGTCAGCGGGACGTTGCCGACCGTGACGGTGGCGCCGGTTTGGAAGTACGTCCCTCGTATGGTCACCGGCGTGCCGCCGGCGATCGAGCCGGAGGCAGGATAGATCGAGCTCACCGCCGGGGCGCGAAGGCAGGCCACGGTGACGACCGCGCTGCCGCTCGGCGAGCCGTTGCTGCAGAGGGAGTCGCTGACGGCGGTCACGGTGTAGGTCGTCGTATTGGCCGGACTAACCACGCGCGTGGCCGGCGAGGCGGCGACGTTGCTCTGGGTCACGCCGTCGGACCACGTCACAGACCACGGGCCGCTGCCGGTGAGCGCGGCCGAGATGCTGGTCGAGCTCCCGAAGCAGATCGTGGTGCTGCCGCTGACGATCGCCGTCGGCGCAGGCGCGGCGGTCGGGAAGACGATCGAGGACGACGCCGGAGAATTCGTGCTCATCGGCGTGAGTGCCGTGCCCGGACAGTTGTTCTTCGCGCTGATGAAGTAGTAGTAGGTGGTGCCGGAAACGCCGGTGGTGTCGTTGTAGGACGTGGTATTCACGTTGGAGGCGATGAGCGCCGCGCCGGCGAAGGTCGCGGTCGTGCCGCGGTAGACGAAGTAGGTGCCGGCTGTGGCGTTGGTTCCCCAGCTCGACGGCGCGCTCCACGTCAGCCCCACGCTCGCTGGGCAGGACGGCCCGGCGGCGACGGCGGGGGCGTTGACAGCCGAAGGAGCCGAGCAGTTGATGATCGTGGCGGTGGCCGCGTCTTCGATCCGGGAATCGCCCGAGGTCGGATAGAACTGGCGCGAGTCGGTCCACAACGGGTGAACCTGACGGTTGTACGCGGCGATGCCTGAGTAGTCGCCGTACTGGTTTGCGTTGTATCCGGGGTTGTCGGACGAGCTTTCGTCCGAGTAGCCCACGTGGTTGACCCACGACGCCCCGCCGTCCGTGACGAGGATGTTGGGCTCGAACGACGTGCCGCCATTCGACGAGCGTGCGTAATACATCTGCGTGCGCCGGTTGTTGGCATCGGCCCGGGTGTCGTACCACGACACATTGACCGAGCCGTCCGTCGGGTCGACCGCCAGCCAGGGGAAGAACTGTGTGGCCGTGCCGGTGTCGTCGTTGACCTTCACGCGCGCCGACCACGTCGTGCCGCCATTGCTCGAGGTGGCAATGTAGACGTTCGTATCGGTGCCGCTGGTCGTGCCTGTTGGGAAGTCGGTGAAGGCCACGTAGAGCCTGCCGTAATAGGCCGACGCGGGATTCGTGTCGATGCTCAGCGAGCCGAAGGCGTCGATGGCGCGCTGGTCCTGCGCCGGAGGCGCGTTGTTCGATCCGAACGACAGCAGCGCCTCGCTGGCGACGGTTGTCGGCGCCGTCCACGTCGCGCCGCCATTGACCGACTTGGAGAAGACGGTTGCTTCGCCGGTCTGGTTCTTGACGCCGTACGTCAGGCGGTTCCAGATCGCGTAGA
>DATLWH010000972.1:0-2281 GCA_035576505.1 Thermoanaerobaculia bacterium
CGGCCGACGGCGCGGGGTCGCCGGAGGGGTGGTTGTGGTACAGGACCACACCGACCGCATTCGCGTCGAGGGCGTAGCGGATGACGTCGCGGGTGGAGACTAGGGCGTTGGCGATCGTGCCGACGTAGATCTCGCGCTCGCGAAGGACGCGGCCGCGCGAGTCGAGGAACAACCCACCAAGCCGCTCCTGATTCATGGACGCGCAACGGGCGACGAGGCCGCGGCCGAAGATGTTCGCGTCGAAGTCCGGTGGATCTTCGGGCTTGTGGCTGGCCAGGCGTCGGGCCACCTCGAACGCGGCCAGGATGCGTGTCGCCTTGGCCGTGCCGATGCCGCCCAGTTTCGCGAGCTGGCCGGCGTCGTATCGCGCCAGCGACGCGAATCCGTCCCGGATCAATTCGCGGGCAAGCTCGATGGCGTTCTTTCCCGGTACGCCGGAGCCGAGAAGGACCGCCACGAGCTCCGCATTGGAGAGAGAGTCGGCGCCGTGCATCAGCATCCGCTCGCGGGGACGCTCATCAATAGGCATGTCTGCGATCAGTTCGTGCATGCCCTGAGGTTAGAGCGTACCTGGTTCAACCCACCCAAACTCTACGCAATGGGGGGATGCAGGGCTGTCCGAGGGCACAAGGATTTGTGCAACCGGCTACCGCGTGTAGAACGCGGTCGGACTGGAGAGTCCGACCTGCGTTCATCCACGTTCGCCCTACGTCGTCGGGATGTACTGTTCGTTGATCTGGATGAACGCGTCCTTGCGCAGGCGGTCGATGTAGGCCTTGTAGTCGCGCTGCCATGCGTCTTCGCTTGCGTCCTTGCGGAGGCGGTCTTTGACGGACTCGAACGCCGGAACCTCGGACGGGAGGCGGGTCTCCACCTTCAGGATGTGCCAGCCGGACTTGGACTCGATCGGGCCGAGAACCGTGCCGGCCGTGGCGTTGAAGACTGCCTTGTCGAGATCGGGGAGCAGTTCGCCGCGGGCGACCTCACCCAGGTCGCCGCCCTTGCTCTTCGTCCCTGCGTCAGAGAACTGCGTGGCGATCGCCGCGAAGTCGCCGGTGCGGGCCTTCGCCGCGAGATCCGTGGCGCGATCGCGCGCGGCCGCGACCTTCGACGGGTCGTCAGGCTTGATCACGACGATCTCGCGCAGGCGGGCGCGCTCGGGAAGGCGATAGCGCTCCTTCTCGCGGTCATAACGCTCACGCAGCTCCTTGTCGGCAAGATCCTCGCGCTGGCGCAGCTCTTTGGCAAAGACCTTGTTCATCAGGATCGTGTCGCGTAGGCGCGCTTCCATGTCGGCGCGCGCCATGCCGGACTTGCGGAGCGACTCGTCGAATTCCGCTTCTGTCTTGATGCCGTACTGATCTTTGAGGCGGCTCATCGCCTCCTTCAGCTCGTCGGAGCCTACGGACAGGCCGAGGCGGTCGGCGCGATCCTTGATGAGAAGCTCGGCGATGAGATCGTTCGAGAGGTTCTTGCGCAGTTCCTCTTTCTTGGTTGCCACTTCGGCCGGCGAGGTGGAGGTCTGCTCGATCTCGGTGTAGGCGTCTTTGAGCCGGCGTGCGTACTGCGTCCGCGTGACGACGCGGTCGCCGACACGGATGACGATCGCCTCCAGGAGCTGGGCGGCGGAGAGCGTGGTTGCCGAGATGGTCAGTGCGAGTGTGAGAATCGTTTTCTTCATACGTGTCTTCTTTTGACGTCCATAGGGTGGTCGCGGTTGCTTTACGGACGGACAACGACGGTTTCGGGCCGGTTTATTCGTTTTCCGACTTTGGAAAGCCTCCCGTGTACTTGAAAGGGAGGCGCTTGGTGAGGACGGCCACCGGGAGCTCCGATCGGGCCCTCACGGCGAGCTGAGACATACGTTCCCTGATGGCATCGTCCTTCAGCCGCTCGCGGATGACCGGCGCGGCGGTTTGCAGGTCGATGACGCCGGGAGGGCGCCGGTCCTGGACCTTGAAAATGTGGAAGCTGGCGTCGGTGCGGATGACGCTGCTGATGCTGCCGGGCTTGAGCGCGAAGATCTCGTCCTCGAACATCTTCGGAAGCTCGCCGCGGCTGACGTAGCCGATCTCGCCCCCCTTCTTTGCGTTGGGCGCGAGGGAGTACTGGCTCGACAGCTCCTCGAATGATCCGCCGGCGTGCAGCTTTTTGGCGATCTCGTCGGCCACACCCTCATCGTGCACCAGGATCTGTTTGACGTGCAGCTCTTCACCGCTCCGGAACTCGGTGGGATGCTGTTCGTAGTAGGTGCGGACGTCGGCATCGGCGGGCATGGCAA
>DATLWH010000973.1:0-7119 GCA_035576505.1 Thermoanaerobaculia bacterium
CGATCGCCTTCGTCGCCTGCATCGAGCGGGGTGAGCTGGAGAAAAAGACAATCCTTTTATGTCGTTCCATTCGCCGTTTCGCCGGCCGCCACGCCGGCGCTCCGATCTACACGTTTCAGCCGCGCGAAGGGACTGCCATCAGCCGGGACACGGCTCTGGAGCTCGCGGACCTCGGCGTCCACCACAGCAGCGAGCGGCTCAACGGCGCATTCGCGCATTACGCCATCGGCAACAAGATCTTTGCCTCGGCGCGCGCCGAGCAGCTCGCCGGCGAAGACGTCATCGTCTTCCTCGACAGCGATACCGTGATCCTCGGCGAGCCGCGCGCCTTCGATCTGCCTGACGGCGTCGATGCGGCCGTCCGTCCGGTCGATTTCCATCACAGCAGCGCGGAGCCGGAGTCCGACGATGATCCATTCTGGCGCACGCGCTTCCGCCGTGTTGGCTCCTCCGGACCCGGCGATCCGATGGATGCGTACTGGCTGCGGATGTACGAGATCCTCGGCATCGAGGCGCGGCCGTTCGTCGAGACCGCCTGCAGCCGACAGCGCATCCGTGCCTACTTCAACTCAGGCCTCGTCGCCGTGCGCCGAAGCGCCCGCCTCTTCGCGCAGTGGCGCGACGATTTCCTCGGCCTCATGACCGCGGGCCACATCCCCCGCGGAGGGCCGCTGCATTACATGGATCAGCTCTCGCTCGCGGCCACCCTGACGCGGGTCTGGAAGCGCGTGACCATCCTCGAGAGCCGCTACAACTACGCGCTGCCGGCCCGCGACCTCGTGCGCGAGCCGCTCGGCCCGATCGAGCGCGAAGCGCTCGTGCACGTCCACTACAACAGCATGTTCGATACGGTCGCGCATTGGCTCGAGCCGCAGCTCGCGGAGGCCCTGTGCAGTTGAGCGGCGCGCAGCTCGCCGCGGTCAGGCAGCAAGGGTTCCTCTTGCTGCCGTCGGTCTTCTCGCCGCGCGAGATGGACCTCGTCCGCGGCAGCGTCCCGCGCGTGATCGCTCGAGGGGGCCCGGAGGTCATCCGCGAAGACAGCGATCCCTCCGTGGTGAAAATGGTCTTCGCCACGCATCGCTCCGACGACGTCTTCGGCCGCGTGGCCCGCCACCCGCGTCTGATCGCTCCGGTCGAGCAGATCCTCGGCGACCGCGCTCATCTCTTCCAGTCGCGGCTCAATATCAAGTCGGCCTTCCGCGGCGAAGGGTGGCCGTGGCATCAGGACTTCAACCAGTGGCATCGCCTCGACGGCATGCAGACGCCGCACGCCGTCATCGCCGCGCTCTTTCTCGATGAAGTGAATAGCTGCAACGGGCCGCTCATGGTCATCCCCGGCTCGCAGACGCGGGGGCACATCGTGAACGACGACTCGATGGAGATCGATGAGGCCATCGTCGAAGCGGCCGCGAATGAATCCGGCATCGTGCCGCTCATGGGGCCGGCCGGCACCGTGGCGCTGTTCGACTGCCTGATCATCCACGGCTCCGCGCAGAACATCACGCCGTGGCCGCGGCGCATCCTCTATCTCAACCTCAGCGCCGCTTCGAACCGCGAGCTCCTGCCGCGGCGGGCCTTGTTCCACTGCGATACCGACGTCCGCCCGATCCTCCCGCTCGCCGACGACTGCCTTCTGGAACGGAAGGCCACGGCATGACCCTCGTCGACGCCCCGGTCCGCACGCGTCCCTTCGCCCCCCCCTGCTTCGCCGGCGGCCGCGAGCGCGCCTTGCTGCTCGACGCCTTCGATAGCGGCCACTGGTCGAGCTTCCGCGCCGGCACCGGCGGCCGTGACGCCCGCGAGATCTGCACGATGACCACGGCCGCCGCGCGCGCGCTCGGACCGGACGAGGTTCCCTTTCTCGGAGGACGCTACATCCGCTTGCTCGAAGCGCTCTTCGCCGAGCGTACAGGCTGCGCGTATGCCGTGGCCTGCAACTCCGCGACCTCGGGTCTGGTGATGGCCGTGGGGGCGATCGGCATTCAGCCGGGAGACGAGATCCTCGTTCCCTGCATGTCGTTTCATGCCACCGCCACGGCCGTGCTTCCGTTCGGTGGCGTGCCCGTATTCGTCGAGGTCGACCCAGCCACGCTCTGCATCGATCCGATCGACGCGAGGGCAAAGATCACCGCGCGCACGCGCGCCATCCTCCCGGTGCACCTCGGCGGCGTTCCCGCGGCCATGGACGCGATTCTCGCGCTGGCGCGGCAGCACGGACTGAAGGTGATCGAAGACTGCGCGCAGGCGATCGGCGCGCGCCATGGCGGACGGGAAGTCGGCTCGATCGGAGACGCCGGCGTTTTCTCGCTGACCGAAACGAAGAGCATCACCTGCGGCGAGGGAGGCGTAGTCGTGACGAACGATCCCTCCATCGCCATGAAGTGCCGGCTCATCCGGAACCACGGCGAAGGCGCGGCCGATGAGTGCTGGAGCGAAGAGGAGCTGCGGAACGTCGTCGGGATGAACTTCCGTCTCACCGAGCTGCAGGCGGCCATTGCCCTCGCGCAATTCGAGCAGCTCGACGAGCGGAACCGCATCCGCAACGAGAACGCACGCTATCTCATCGAGCGCCTGCCGTTCATGCCGCAACGCCTCGATCCCGGCAGCGAGCCGGCCTACTACGTTCTGAAGCTCCGCCACCGCGATCGCGATGAATGGGTGCGCAGGCTGGCCGCGGAAGGCATTCCGGCCGTTCCGGGCTACCCGCGCCTGCTGCACGAGAAACCGCTCTTCGCCGCCTACGGCGCGTGCCCACGCTCGGTGGCCGTGAACCGCGAGTTGTTCTGGTTCCCGTTCATCCATCCGCCGAATACGCTGGACGACATGGACGACGTCGTCCGCGCCGTCGAAAAGGTCCTGCGATGAGGGAAGCCTTCGACCGCGACGGCATCCTCTTTCCAATCCGTGTGCTCGATGACGCGGAGCTGGCCGCCGCCCGTGTCGAGATCGGCCGGCTGGAGGCCGCGCACGGCGGCGTCCTCAAACGCTTCGACCGCTCGCATCTCTTCTTTCATTGGGCCTGGGAGCTTTCCCGCCATCCGCGCGTCGTCGACGCCGTCGCCGAGCTCCTCGGCGAAGACGTCGTGGTCTGGGGCTCGCTGATCCTGGCCAAGCCGCCTCACGATCCCGGCTTCGTGGCCTGGCATCAGGACGGCGCCTACGCCGGCTTCCTCGGCGATGCGCCGGCCGTCTCCGCATGGATCGCGCTCAGCGACAGCACGATCGAGAGCGGCTGCATGCGCGTCGTCCCCGGCTCTCACCGGCAGCGGCTCGAACACGCCGTCCGGAACGCGCCGCTGAACATGCTCAGCCATGGCCAGGAAGTCGATGCGGAGGTCGACGAGCGCGATGCGGTCGACGTGCAGCTCGAGGCCGGCGAGATGTCTCTGCACCACGTCGACATCATTCATGGCTCGAACGCCAATCATTCCTCCTGGACGCGGACCGGTTTCATCGTCCGGTACAGCACTCCCCGCATGCTCCGCTCGGTCACGCCCGTCGTGGTCGCCCGAGGGAGAGAGGTGACGCACCTCGACATGCTGCGGACGCCGCCGGCGGACGCATTCGAGGAGTCGCTGCGCGGCTATCGGGCAGCGCGCTGACGCGGAATGTGCCTGAGGGTCTTCTCCACACAGACGGAGCACGACACCCAGCTCTGGGGCTCGGACGGGTGGGACTGGTCGTTGCGGATGAAGGATCAGTTGCTGGAGGCGCACGACCCGCGCTATGCCGCGACCGACGACCCGGAAGAGGCGGACCTGATCGTCTTCTGGGAGCCGCATCAGGACGCGCAGGCCGTCTGGGCTCCGCGACTGCGAGCGCACCCTCTCGTTCATCAATACCCGAACAAGGCCTTCGTCGTCTCCGTCGAAGACGCGCCGCTCGGATTTCTTCCCGGTCTCTACACCTCGCTGCCGGCACGGCTGCACCATCCGAAGCGCCACCGCACGTGGATCTATTACCGGCTGCAGAATCCGTATCTCCACGCCCGGCGCGACGAGCGGCAGGATGTTGCCCCGCGCAACCTGGCCTCGTTCACCGGCGCGAATTCGGACGAAGTACGGGCCGCGCTGTTCGACAGGAAGGATGGCCTTGCCCGCCACCGGATCTTCCTCGAGGCGACAAGGCGCGGGAGGTTCGCGGTGAACCCGCACGACCCGCGGCTGCGGGAGTCGCAGATCGCGTACATCGACGCCATGCTGGATGCGAAATTCAGTCTCTGTCCGCGCGGGAATGGAGCGGGATCGTATCGCGTGCAGGAGTCGCTGGCCGTCGGCCGTCCGCCCGTGATCATCAGCGACGAATGGGTTCCGGTCGCCGATCTCGACTGGAACCGCTTCGCCGTTTTCGTCGAGGAGAAAAACCTTCGCCACCTCCCCGCCATCCTCTGCGAGCGCGAGCCACACTGGGCCGAGATGGCGCAGAAGGCCCGTGAAACGTATGAGGCCTGGTTCCGTCTCGACACCTTCGCCGTCAATGCCCTGCGGCACATCACCGCCATTCACCGCACGCGCACGCACGATGAACGTTCCTTCATCGCCCGATGGGACGACATGATCGCGGCCCGGCAGGATTGACGCTCCGGGAGACTCCGCTGCAGAAAACGTTTGTCGCTTGGGACCTCTCATCCACAACAGGTAGAGGCGCGCCGAGAATCTGCTGATTCGCGAGTTCATTCTCAGCAGTTCCTGGATCTTCGTATTCACGCGAACCTCGGCGCCTCTACCGGTTCCTACCTACCGCTCGATGGCCATGGGAATCCTGCAATGGACCGTCACCGGCGCGCTTGCCGCCGTCCCCAGGTCGAGCATCTCCGTTTCGTCGTAGTAACTCGCGAACAGCGCCGCATTTTGCGGGAAACGAAACGTGAGGTCGAAGAAGACGAACAGAAAGATGTTCGAACAGTAGATCCAGAGGTCCTCCTGGTCCGCCACGAAGTCGCTGAAGTCTTGCGAGTCCATCGCCTCGACGCGCGCGTGGACCGGAGCATCCGCCAGCAGTCCTCGCGTGAGATCGAAATGGTCCAGGGCGTAGCGCCAACTGCTGAGAAAGCTCCGCGCCGAACGTCCTTCCTCCTCGGCGAGCGTTCCGTTCTGCTTGGCGGCGATGCAGCGCCGGATCACCTCTTCCTGCGGTGTGCCGACCTCGTAGTCAGCGTTGGTCAGCCTGCCGAGGAAGGCCTCCATGGTCCGGGAATCGATCCAGACGCGGCGGATGAGGTTGAAATAGGCGATGGCATGCGGGTTGACGTCGAAGAAGGTGATCTCCCGCGGCTGGAAGATCGGAATCAGGTTCAATCCGTAGAGGCCGCCGACCACGCTCACCAGGTGGATTCGATTGCGCCGGCCGCGCGCCACGTTGCGATGAAAATCCTCGTAACGCGCGAAGACCTCGTAGAGCCCCGCCACATGCCTGGCGTCGTGCCGCGGTTCCTCGCGCGGGCGCAGCTCGGCGAAGCCGTCGTCGGTCGTGTAATAGATCTCGTGGATGTGATCGAAGCTTCCAAAGCCGGTGCGGGGAGCCACAGCCATGGTCAGTCACCTCCGTTGAAAAAGAGGCAGGGATAGGAGCCGGCGCGCAGGCTGCTACCGGCCACGGCTTCGAATTCCCTCTGCCGCTCGATCGTCATTTCGCGGCGCCAGCGTCCTACATCCTCCGGCCGGGGCGGCCTGTGCAGTTTCTCGTGAACGTCGCCGTCGATGTCGGAGATATGCATTGCCGCATCCTCGAAGAACTCGAGCATCGCCGGCTCGAACGTCTCTCCGAGAAAGTCGCAGACACGCTCGAGCGCGGCCCTGCTGTCGAGGACCAGGTCTTCGTATCGGATGATCATGTTTCGTTCGCGGCCGAGCTCCCGCGCCGCGGCCTGCGCCATTTCGACCCGCTCGTGCCAGTAGCGGGCGCGGTCGGATGCGGTCGGCCCGTGCCAGCCGACTTTTTCGAGCGACAGGTTCACGTCGCGGCCGTCGCGAATGATGTGGATCAGCCGCGAGCCCGGGAAGAGTCTCATCAACGGCCGCCAGCAGACGTAGTAGAGAGGCGTCTTGTCACCCCAGCGCGGCTTTCCGGTCCGGGCGATCTCCATCCGGAACAGCGCGTCCACGAGCACGGCCAGCGGCGCGGGAGCGCGCCCGATGAGCTCCTGCCGGACGTTCGCCGCCTGGAGGTGCCATGTCCGGAAGTTCTTCTCGCCGGCCACGATCTCCGCCATCCGGCTTGCTTCCTTGTCATCGAGCGGACGATCGATCGGCAGTTCCGCGAAGATCTGCCGCAGAAAATGCGACTCGAAAGGGATGGCCAGCCGGGAGTGGCGATTGAGCATGAGACGCAGCATGGTGGTGCCCGACCGTGCCGCGCCCAGCACGAAAAAAGGGGTGTCGTCGCTGCCCTTCGTCATCGCCTCTCACTTCCGGCGGCGTGAAAGCGTTCCGGCAAATCCAGCAGAGCCAGCCCGCATCCGAATCCGCCGCAGGCAATGCGCTTCTGATCCGGCGACCAGGCCACGTGCAACGGGTTCATCGAGTGGTCCGTCAGCCGATGCGAATCCCTGCCGTCCGCGCTGATGATCCAGACCGCCCGCGGAGTGTTCTCGTTCGGGTTCGGCGCGGGGCGTGTGGAGGTGCAGGCGATCCACTTTCCGTCGCCAGACCAGCGGGGTGCGCGGCCCTGAGCGAGCCAGGGCTCGCCCGGCTCCAGGCGCCGCGGCTTTCCGTGCGGCGTGACGACCCATAGCTGGTTCGCCCCTTGCGCGAATTTTCCGGCATTCCCTGCAAAGACCACCGTTTCACCGTCCGGACTGGTACCCGGGCGGCCGGCGCAGACGTCCGCGAACCTCGTGAGCGCGATCATCGGCTCCGCCGCGCCGGGAGTCAATTTGTACAGCACCCCCTCGCGGCCATTTTCCGTTTCGCGAAAGGAGACCACCACCACCGCCCGTCCCCTCGGATAGGCGCATGGATGGACGAACGGGGGCGCGCCGGGCGGCAACTCCGGCAGGAACGGCTCGATTCGCCCATCGTCGAGGTCGAGCGTCCAGATGGTCGTTTGATCGCGGTTGAACGCGATCTCCCGGCCGCCGGGCAGCCAGGTGGGGCGCTTGGCATTCATCTCCGGAGGCGT
>DATLWH010000974.1:0-2869 GCA_035576505.1 Thermoanaerobaculia bacterium
TATCGCGTACACGCCCCCCTCATCCGCCTTCGGCACCTTCTCCCCCCGCAAAAAACCGCGGGGGGAGAAGGGCGCTCGATTGAAAGAAGTGGTAAGAGATTCAAGGCTAACTCAAGGCTAACTCAGCAACTCAGCCACCGCGAGACCGCGCAACCACGAGACCTCGCGACCGCGCGATCACATCATGTGAAAGGCCCGCTTCCCCTTGATCGTGTACGCCTCGAGCAGGGAATGACCTCGTCCGTGCAATAGCCAGTCGACAAATCGCTCGGCGGTTGCGGCCTCGGGTCTGGATGACCGAGGGAGCATCACTGCATACACGTTGCGCAGAAACGGGTCACCGGCGAAGAGCAGGCGGAGTTGTAACTCACCCGAAAGCTGCTCGAATGTGGAGCGGTCGCTGAGGGTGTAGGCCCGCAGCTCGCTCGATGAACGGAGAAGATGGGCCATCGGCTGTCCCATCTTCAGGTATCCGGGATTCGTTTCGGGCACGATCAACGCCGCCTTCCAGATGGCCCGCTCCTTCGTGTTGGTCCCCGATTGGTCGTTGCGCGAGGTGAAGGAGCTGTGTGCATGGGCGATGCGCGCGAAGGCGTCTGCTGCGCTCGCGGCGTGTGCGACGTCCGCCGGATCGCCGGGCGGCCCGACGATCACGAAGTCGTTCCACATGAACTGCCGGTAGAGCTTTGCGGCATGCCCGGCAAGGAATGCCTGCTCCGCTCCCGGGTCGTGGGTGATCGTGACGTCGGCTTCGTTTTGCCCCGCAAGCCTCAGCGCCTGGCCGGAACTGACGACCAGTGGATGGATCTCGATGCCGGTGTCTTCCCGGAATCCGGCGCGCAGCAACTCCAGAGCGCCCGAGCCCTGCACGGTCGTCGTCGTGACCAGGACGAGCGATTTCGTCTTCGGCTCGCGCGAGCAAGCGGCCAGCAGCAACACCAACGCGGCGAATATGCGTCGCATCGTTATTTCTTCACCGCCGCGCTTCCGCCGGCGCGGAACTCTTCTTCGCTCAACTGCAGATCATCGCGCCTGGGACCATCGCCCATCACCCCCGCGTAGACCTCGCGCGCGCTCTCGCGCGTGAGGTGCGAGTAGACGACGCCGTCGACGATCATGTTCGGCCCGTGGTCGCAGAGGTCGAGGCACGAGACCGTGCAAACACGCACCAGCGGTTTGCGTCCCATCTTCTTGTTATGCCCTTTGAGCTCGGCGTGGATGAATTCTCCGCGCTCGATCCCGCGGTCCGGATTGCCGCAGCGGCCACCGACGCAGACGAGGAATTGCTTTTCGAAGGGGTATCGCATGGGGTATCGGGGGTCGGGGGTCGGGGGTCGGGGGTCGGGGGTCGGAATGAGATGCGCTGCTTCGACGGCATCTTCTCCGACCCCCGACTCCCGACTCCCGACTCCCTATCCTGGCGCTACAAACTTTTTCCCCGCATCAAGCACATGTTTCAGATCCTTCGGGCTGCAGGCTTCGGCGTAGATGCGCGCGACCGGTTCGGTTCCTGAGAGCCGGAAGAGAAGCCAGGTGTTGTCGTCGAAGATCAGTTTCACGCCGTCGGTCGTATTGACCTCGCGGACGGTGAAGTCGTCGATTGCCTTCGGAGGATTGGCCAGCTTTTCGGCCAGCGAATCCTTGAGCTGCGGCGTCAACTTCATGTCGATGCGCTTCGAATAGAAGTAGCCGAACTCCTGATACATCTCGTCGATGAGCTGGTTCAGCTTCTTGCCGGTGTGCGCGACCATCTCCGCCACGAGGAGGCAGGCCAGGATGCCGTCCTTTTCGGGTAGATGCCGGTACATCGACATCCCCGCGCTCTCTTCGCCTCCCATGGCGATCTTGTCGTCGAGAATCAACTCCCCGATGTATTTGAAGCCCACCGGCGTTTCGTGCAGCGGGACGTCGAGCTTGCGGGCGATGGCGTCCATCAGATGCGTCGTGGCCACCGAGCGCGCCAGACCGCCGGGGATCTTGCGCTCGCGCTTCAGATAGAGCGCCAAAAGGGAGAGGACGACGTTGGGAGAGACGAAGCGGTTGCGGTCGTCGATGATCCCGAAGCGGTCGGCGTCGCCGTCCGTGGCCAGGCCGAGGTCGAAGCCTTCGTCTGTGACCACCTTGCGCAGTTCCACGAGGTTTTTCTCGTTGCACTCCGGGGAGAAGCCGCCGAAGTAGGGGTCGCGATAGTTGTGGATGATCTTCACCTCGACGCCCGACTCGAGCAGGAAGTAGTCGAGGTAGTCGCGCGAGGTGCCGAAGAGCGAGTCGATGGCGATGCGAAGGCCGCTCTTGCGGATCGTGTCGACGTCGACCTTCGTCTTCAGCTCGTTCAGATACCGGTCCTTCGGATCGATCTCCTCGATCAGCTCGGCCTTCTCGTAGACGTCGACCCGCTCGCCGGTCGCGGCCACGGCGTGGATCTCCGCCTCGATGGCCTTGGTGATCTCGGGCAGCGCCGGGGCGCCGTTGGAGGTGGAGAACTTCAGACCGTTGTACTCGGGCGGGTTGTGGGAAGCGGTGAAATTGATCGCCCCCATGGCCTTGCGCCGAACGGTCTCGAAGGAGGCGCAGGGCGTGGGGACGTCGCGCGTGCAGAGGTAGGCCTGGATGTCGTTGAAGGCCAGGATGCGCGCCGCTTCCAAGGCGAACTTCTCGGAGAGAAACCGCGTGTCGTAGGCGATGACGACGCCGCGCCCTTTCTGGCTCGATTTCTTGAGGTAGTTGGCAATGCCCTGGCTGGCGATGCGGACGTTGTCGAAGGTGAAGTCTTCTCCAATGATGCCGCGCCAGCCCGAGGTCCCGAATTTGATCATGTCTCTCCCACTACTGCGGCGTGGGAACTTAGCACAGTGTGGTCGCGCGGGGG
>DATLWH010000975.1:0-2107 GCA_035576505.1 Thermoanaerobaculia bacterium
GCGTCGCCGCTCCTGCCAATGGGTACGGAGCGGCGAGCGGAACGCGTCAGAAGACGACATTCCGAGAAAGGAAGAACGACCAATGTCTAACGTCTACGAAATCATCACCGCGCGAGTTGTCGAGAAACTGGAGCACGGGGTAATCCCATGGAAAAAGCCGTGGGTTTCATCCGATCGTCCGAATCAGAATTTCCTGAGCCGTAAGCCATACCGCGGAATTAACGTCTGGCTTACTGCGATGGAGGGATTCTCTTCGCCTTTCTGGATGACCTTCAAGCAAGCGCAGTCACTCGGCGCGAACGTTCGGAAGGGTGAGCACGGAACGCCCGTCGTTTACTGGAATCGGTTGCAGGTGACGGACCGAAACGAGAGCGGCGAGGATGTCGAGAAATCGATTCCCTTCGCCCGCTACTTCACCGTGTTCAACGTCGAGCAGGTCGACGGCCTGCCGATGACTAAGGGCGAGCTGTTTCCCGAGCAGCAGGAGCGGGCTTTCTCTCCGATCGATGCGGCGGAACGAATCCTCGACAACATGCCGGGCCGCCCGGTCACGAGGTATTTCGGATCGCGAGCCGTCTACAACTTACAGACGGACGTGCTGACGCTGCCAGAGCGTGAGCGGTTCACTTCGGACTCCGGTTTCTATGCGACGGCGTTTCACGAATGCGGACACGCTACCGGCCACCCGTCGCGCCTGGATCGGCACAGCAACGCGGGGTTGACCGTGGAGACGAATCACGGCGCGATCCGCGCACGCGAGGAGCTGTGCGCGGAGATGACCGCGGCGTTTCTGTGCGGTACGGCCGGCATCGAGAACGAAATCGACAATTGCGCCGCGTACGTGGCGAGCTGGCTCGCCGCAATCAAGGGCGATCCGAAAGCCGTAATTGTCGCCGCTGCATGGGCGCAGAAAGCCGCTGATTACATCCTCGGCACGTCGGCCGCGCAAGTTGCCGAGGACGCATCCGTAGCGGCGTAACCGCCTGCCGGCGCTTCCGCCCGTTCCCTGCCGTGCGACGGCAGGGAGCGAGGTGGGGCGAACGCTAACGAACGCAGCCAGAGAAAGAGAGACGACCACATGGGAACGAAACGAATCAAACACCAGCGACCGGACTCCGGCCCGCGCTTCGTCATCTACGCGAGAACTTCGACCGTCCGCCAGGATGTCGGCCTTGACGTGCAACTCGACGCGGCGAGAGCATGGGTAGGAACGTGCGGCGGCGAGATCCTCGCGACGTACTCCGAGCAGGTGTCAGGCGGGAAAGCAAACGGCGACCGCGAGCAGTTCAGTAGGGCGCTCGCGCACGCGTGCGAAGTTAAGGCGACGCTGCTGTTTTACAAGCTCGATCGTTTCGGGCGCACTCTCCGAGACATCATCGAGAACGCCGAAACTCTCGCGGATCGCGGCGCAAATTTCGTGAGTCTGCGCGAGAACATCGACACGTCGAATGCGGTCGGCAAACTGTACTTTCACATGCTCGGCGCGTTGTCGCAGTGGGAGCGGGAGACGATCGCCGAGCGTACGAGCGCAGCGCTTCAATCGAAGAAATCCCGCGGCGAGCGAGTCGGGAGAATTCCGTACGGCTACCGTTTGAAGACGGACGGCCGACGCGACGAGAACGGGAGGGCGAAGGAGATCGAGCGCGACCCCGAGGCCTACTCGGCACTGGAGGAGATTGACCGACTCGCACAAACCCTCAGCTACGCCGATGTTGCTGCCCGCCTGAACGATCGAGGCATCAAGCCGCCCTTCGCCGATGCATGGTCGAAGATGACCGCCTATCGCGCACACCAATCGTTCCTCCAGGACGCATGCGCTGCTACGATGAAGAGGACGTGACACCGCTCCGCACAGATTTCCCGAAGTCGATCCGCTCGCACATCAAAATGCTGACGGATCGACTCGCGTTCCTTCGAAAGCGGATCGAGAGCGCCCGCGGCGAGGGGAAGGTGCTGTCCTGGGATGAACAGGAGCGCGGCGCCCTGGAATGGGTCCTCGCCATTGTCGAGAGACTGCGCTGGACGGATGCGGCGACTACGCCGGCTCCCGAGGGAGTGCCTCTCGTCCTCAGTCTGCACGATGGAAACGAGGTCGCGGCGAAGCGCG
>DATLWH010000976.1:0-3413 GCA_035576505.1 Thermoanaerobaculia bacterium
GGGGGTCGGGGGTCGGGGGTCGGGAGTCGGAGGTGGGTGTGGGTGTGGGGTGTGGGGAGTGGGGGGTGGGGAGTGGGAGTTGAAGCGACGAAGTTGCCCTTTCTCCGACCCCCGACAACCGACACCCTACCCCCTCGCTAAAGCACCGGCCCCACTAGCACCGTCCTCACCATCGAACCAGCCTCGATCGCGGTGATGCCCTGTTCGACGATGGCGAGGCCGTTGGCCTGCACCATCGACGTCGACACACCCGAGCCCTGTGAGGCCATCGGCTCCGAGATGAGCTCGCCCTCGCGCGCGACGACGCGGACGCGCATGTAGTTGCGCCGGTCGCCGCGTGATTTCAACGCGGCCGCGACGCGCGTCTCAACGATCGGCGGCAGCAGATTGGCCGTCTGTCCCATCGCTTTGCGGATGGCCGGCGCGATGAAGAGGAGGAACGAGACCATGCACGACACCGGATTGCCAGGCAACCCGAAGTAGAGCCGGCCGCGGACGCGGGAGAGGACAACCGGCTTGCCCGGCTTCATCGAAACCTGCCAGAACTTCGTCTCCGCGCCGAGGGCATCGAGCGCGTCTTTGACGAAATCGTAGGCACCGACCGAGACGCCGCCGGAGGAGATGACGAAGTCGGATTCGAGCGCGGATTCGATGGCCGCGATCGTGGCCTCGGGTGTATCGGCGACGATGCCGATCATGCGCGGGATCGCGCCCGCTTCGCGCACGAGCGCCGCGAGCGAGTAGGAGTTCGAGTTGAGGACCTTCCCCTGCGTCAGCTCGTCGCCGATGTCGATGATCTCGTCGCCGGTGGAAAGGATTGCCACGCTCGGTCTCCGCCCGACGCCGACAACCGGCTTCTGCACACCCGCAAGGACGCCCACTTCCGCGGCGTGGATCGGTATCCCGTCGGCGAGAACGACGTCTCCCGCGCGCATGTCCTCGCCGCGCTTGCGGACGTTCGTCCCGCGGCGGAGCGGTTCGAAGACGTTCACGTTGTCCGATCCGGCATCGGTGATCTCGACGTGCGCGACCGTGTCAGCGCCTTCCGGGATGAGCGCACCGGTCATGATCCGGATGGCGGTGCCGGGCTCGACTCGCTTCGTGGCCACGGTCCCCGCCGGCAGATCCTCGATCACGCGAAGCATCACGGGAGCCTTGGCGATGTCATCCGCCCGCACGGCATAGCCATCCATGGCCGTGTTGTCCCCGTGCGGCACGTCGGCTCTGGCGCGTACGTCTTCGCGCAGCACGCGGCCGAGCGCGTCAGTGAACACGACGCGTTCGACGCCCAGCCGCGGCACCTCCGCCAGCACCCGCTCCTGCGCCTCTTCGACCGAGAGCATCCGTTCGCCAGCCCGAGGTGTCTGAAAGGTCGGCATGGCTGGAGTTTATCTGGAGTGCGGCGTTTGCGGTTTCGAAGTTTCGGGGTCACGGTCCCGTGGTCGCGGGGTTGCGCGGTCTGGTGATGGCGAGACGCGCAACGCCGGCGGATTTGTCGTGGCCGCCTCCATCAGCCACAACTTCCGTTCACGGAGCGTAGCCCGCGCTCGGCGCCATACGCGCTATAGCAAGCGGCCACGCGCACGCGCCGCGATAGCGGCAACGAGAGGATAGCCAGGGGTGCTAGCGCGTCAGCGCTCGCACCCCTGGTTCGAGAGTCCCATAGTTGCGTGCCGCGTCAGCGGCACTGGAACAGAAGTTGGTCGATGACACTCTGGTGCCGCTGACGCGGCACGACATGAATTGTCCTCAGCAACCAGGGGTGCTCGCAAAAAGCGCTCGCACCCCTGGCTATCGTCTTTGGGCCGCTATCGCGGCATACACAAAAGGGTTTCCTGGGGACGCCTGCCAGGCATATGTAAGCGCCTATGGCGTCGAGTGCGGCGCTGGATTCTCGCGCGTCTCCGCGCGCGGTACCGCGCCGACATCAGGCTTGCGCCGCCCCGCCAGCGACCGCGCGGTAAAGCCAACGTTCCGGGCGCCGCGCACCAGATCACCCGCCGGCGAAGGCGACGACGATCTCGACCTCGTCGCCATTCTTGAGCACGACGTTTTTCTCACCGTGCAGCACGAGCTCGCCGTTGACGGCGAAGTTGAACAGCTCGTCGCGGTCGTCGGCGAGGTCGAGGCGGGCGATGATGTCGCCGAGGGAGGCGGCATCGATCGTCATCACGGAGCCGCGCCCGTCGCGCAGGGGCTCGGGAAGACGGACGGTGATCATGACGCCAGCACGCTCTCGAGCTCCTCGCGCCACGCCGGCTTGGGCATGCCCTCCTCGGTGAGGTTCGAGACCTCGTAGAAGCGGGACAACATCTTGTCGAACTCGCCGCGGTCGATCTTCTCGCCTTTGTAGGGGCCGACGCCGATTGCTTCCTCGAACCAGCGTTTGGGGAGGGTGTCGTCGGCGCGCGTCACACCGATGCGCGCGTTGATGAGGCGCTCGACGCCCATCACGTTGAGACCGATATGGTCGATCTCGTCGTTGGTTATGGTAATGCCGGTGACGTTGGCCACCTGGTCGGCGAACTCCTCGTAACCCGGCAGCGATGGCGAGTTGAAGAGCTTCGTGGTGAAGCGGCACATACCGACCGAGTCGCCGACGGCGTAGATGTTCTCGCAGCGGCGGACGGCGATCTCTTTGCCCTCGTAGCTGTTCGGCTCGGCGGAGACAGGGCCGCCGTAAAGCTCGGCTTTGAAGTCGGGAGAGTCGTTGATCTTGGCGTTGATCTCGAGCGTGACCCGGTTGCGGAGGTGGTCCATGCCGCGGGTGGCAACGGCCAGCCCGAGGGCGAAGGCTTTGAGGATGCGGGCATCGTGCGGATCGCTCTGCGTGAGACCCTTCACCGCCATCAGGTAATCGAGCGACTGCGCCGGGTACTTGCCGGTGGCCACTGCCTGCGACGAGTCGGCGATGACGTCGCCAAACCCCTCGCGCCTTGCCGTCATGAAGAGGAGTTGCTCGATGGAGTCGTAGTTGCCCCATGTCAGATCGAGCCCGGTCTGCTCGCGGGTGATGATGCCGCGCTGGTAGAGCTCCATGGCCCAGGAGATGGCCGAACCGGCGGAGGCGGTGTCCAGACCGAGGTCGTTGCAGATGTTGTTCAGGCGCAGCACCTGCGTCACTTCGCTGATGCCGATGTTCGGTCCGAACTTGCCGAGCGTCACGTACTCGGGGCCGTCGCCTTTGATGTACTTGTCGTAGGGAGCGGGGGTCGGGGGTCGGGGGTCGGAGAGGAATGCACGGCATCCGCTTCCTCCGGCACCCGACCCTCGACTCCCGAGGTCGGAGCGGAATGCACCGTCCCAGCATTCTCCGGCTCCCCACCCCCGACTCCAAACGTCGGAGCGGAATGCACCGCGCCCGCTTTCTCCGACTCCCGACCCCCGACCCCCGACCCCCACTCCTTCGACCT
>DATLWH010000977.1:0-2903 GCA_035576505.1 Thermoanaerobaculia bacterium
GAAGGTGGCGACGGAGTAATCCGGTACGAGTTGGCGCCCGATGGCATCGAGCACCGCGCCGACGTTGCTATGTGTCTCGACGGAGACGAACGCGACGCGGCGAATCTGCTGCGAGCGGACCATCCATCGCGCGAACTCCGCGGCGAGCGCGGTCTTCCCTTCGCCGCCCTGGCCGCGCACGACGGCGTAGCGGCCTTTCCCGTCCTGACGCAGCAGCCGCTGCAGCGCGAGCAGTTCGCGGCTGCGGCCGATGAAGGTGGTCTCCGGCTCCTCGGGCAGCTCGCCGAGACGGGCCGTTTGCGCTTTGTCGATGTCCTCAACCGTCTGTAGGGAAGGCGTCGTGCGGAAGAGTTGCGGGTCGTCCTTTTCCTGAAAGAGCACTGGGACGAACCAATCCTCGAGTCGTAGTTCGCCTACGCCGAAGATGCGGCCACGGGATGTGTCGTCTTTCAAAGTGCGCTGGCCATTGAGCATGGCGTCGCCGACGCGGGCACCGTTGGCTAGCGAGTCATAGAACGCTTCGACAAAACGACGCGCGGTCTCGACCAGGACGCTATGGCTCATGGCCACCACAGAAGCCACGCCGACCTTCAATAACTCCGAAGCGACAGACTCGGACGCCTTCTCCGCTTGCGCGGTCTGGCAGGCTTCGAGAAAGACCAGCGGGATTCGGTGATCGCTGAGTAGTGGACCGAGCTCGTTCGTGAAGACAGTGATGTGTCGGCGCTTATCGAGCTTGCCGACGTCCTGCGGATCCTCGAAGCAAAGACCGCCGAGGCCTGAGACTCGGTCATAGACACCATGGCCATCGAAATGGACGACGTGATACGGCTCGCGCGCGCGGCGTGCTCGATCGAGCTCGTCGCGAAGTGCGGGCAGCGTTGGCGGGTCGAGAACGTGAATTTGGACGAGGCCCCCCAGCGCCTCCATCGCTTCGACCAGCGGCAGCGCACTGGCGCGGTGATCGAGGTAGCCGCAGGCGTCGTCCTCCGGCCGCGCGGTGACGAGCAGGATGCTGATCGGCGTGGCGACTACGGGAACACTACGGTCTCTTGTACTTGGCAAACGCCGGCGGACGCGTGTCGGCGTTGCGCCTTGGAACAGGAAGCGTTCACCGTCGTGGAGCAGTTCCCACGGCAGCCCGAGCAGTAACGTCGCGGATTCACGCGCCAACTCCTCTTCGGTCGGGGACGCGCCGGCTTCGAGCGATGCATCCACATGGATCGAGAAGCGCCGGCCGGCATGATCGTCGATGCGCGCCCAGGCGTTCATGACGTTTGCCGTGTGTGCCACGGGCAGCGCTGCTTCGTACAGGAGCTCTCCCCATTTCGCCAGGCTCTCCTCGACCTTCTGCGCGCGGTCCCGAAAGTATTCGCTCGGCCAGATGGCGTACTTCTCCAGATACCAGCGCAGTTCCTCCGCCTCGATCGGACCGATGGGAGCGACAAAACGCCAGCTCTTAACGCTGTGAACATCCTCTTGCCCCTGCGTGGCCGGTTCATAGACAAGGCGGGCGCGAGCCGATGCGCGTCGAACGCCATTCTCCTCGTGGATCTTCAGGTCGATAAGCTCGAGCACAAGCTCTTCCAGCGGCTCGGCTTTCCGCGGCGGCCCGAGGGGATCATCCGTCGGGAGCCGCTTGTGGAGTGCGACGAGGATCGCGTTGAGTGCCGCGTAGACTCCTCCTGCAGCGCTGCTCACGGGAATGTACTTCGGCTCCTCGCCGAAGAACTCTTCCAGCACGCCGAGCTTTGTCTCGTTCAGCGAAAGCGGGATGACCGGGAACTGATCCTTCCCACGCTGTTTCTGTAAGTCGAGCGCGTAGCGCAGTTCTTTGCCGACCCACTTTGACTGCAAAGCATCCGTGCTGATCACGACCGCGTAAGCAGACGCGTCGTCGATCGCTTTCTGGATCTCGGACCAAAGCGGATCTCCGCCGCGCAGCTCACGAGAATCGACCCACACGTCTTGATTCTGATCGCCGAGCGCTTGCTGCAATTCGCGCACGAACGCCTTGTCGTGCGAACTGTACGAAATGAAAAGCTTGGTCATCGGGCGCTGAAGCGGCCGGCTTTGCGGCCTTCTCTCCGCCCTATTTTACTTTAGTCCCTGCCGGTACTCCCGCATCCACGCTCAGCAGCGACGGCTCGCCGTCGATCGACGCCGCCAGGATCATGCCGTTCGATTCGATGCCCATCAGCTTGGCCGGTTGCAGGTTGGCGACGATGACGATCTTGCGGCCGACCAGCTCCTCGGGGGCGTACTTGGTGGCGATGCCGGCCACGATGGTCCGCTCTTCGTCGCCGGTGAAGATGGTCATCTTCATCAGCTTCTTCGATTTGGGAACGCGCTCGGCGGCGCGGACCTCGGCCACACGAAGGTCGATCTCCATGAATTGATCGATGCTGATCTTGGCCATGGTCGGCGGCGCGGCCTGCGTGGTCTCGATCGGGGGGCCGGCGTGGGCCGGTTCCGGGGCAGGGGCGGCGGCGGGCACGTCACTCTTCTCTTCCACGGGTACTCCTTTGATATAGGCCTCGATGTCGATGCGCGGAAAGATGGCCTCGGTGGCGCGGACCGGCGCGCCGGTCGGCAGGCCGCCCCACGCCAGCGCGTCGCGGCCGATGAGGGCGGGATCGGCGCCGAGGCGGGTCAGCGCTTCGCGCGCCGTCGACGGCATGAACGGTGCCATCATCACCCAGACGATCCGCTGCGCCTCGAGGGTGTTCCATAGAATGCGCGACAGCGTTTCGTCCGCGCCGCTCTCTTTGAACTTCTTCCACGGCTCGCGGTTGACGATGTAGCCGTTCACGGCCACGAGCAGCTTCCACGCCGCGTCGAGCGCGCGCTGGAAGGCCAGCTCGTCCATGGCCCGGAGATACTCCGGCACGACCTGTTCGGCG
>DATLWH010000978.1:0-3975 GCA_035576505.1 Thermoanaerobaculia bacterium
CCTGGCGCGCTTCGTCAAGCTATGGGATGCCGCGCCGCCGAAGAGCACGATCCGCGCTTGACTCCTCGCACGTAGGACAACCTCTCAGGTTGTCCGAAGGCCGCCTGAGAGGCGGCCCTACGATTGGGCGAATACCGTCGAGCCGTGCTCGCGCGAGTGGAGGTCGCTCACGAGCCGCTGGATCTTCGCGTCGACGCGGTTGACGGCGAACTCGCGCGCGACGCGGACGGCGTTCTTGATCGCCTTCGCGTTCGAGCGGCCGTGGCAGACGATGCAGCCGCCCTTCACGCCGAGGAGAGGGGCGCCGCCGTACTCGGAATAGTCCATCCGTTTCTTCAGGCCATCGAACGCGCTCCTGGCCAGCCAGGCGCCGAGCTTGCGCCGCAACGTACTGGTCAGCTCCTGACGCAGCGTGGTGGAGACGAACTCGCCGAGGGCCTCGGATGCCTTGAGAACCACGTTGCCGGTGAACCCGTCGCAGACGACGACGTCGGCGTTGCCGTTGTAGACGTCGCGCCCCTCGGCGTTGCCGATGAAGTTGAGGCCGGTCTCTTTCAGCACGCGGTACGTTTCCTTCGTCAGCTCGTTGCCTTTCCCTTCCTCTTCACCGATCGAGAGAAGGCCCACGCGCGGAGCGTCGATGTTGAAAAGCATCTGCGCGTAGAAGTGGCCCATCACGGCGAACTCGCGAAGATGGTTCGGCTTGGCGTCGACATTCGCGCCGACGTCCAGCAGGAGCGTGTGGCCTTTCAGGCTCGGCACCACTGTGGCCAGAGCGGGACGGCTGACGCCTTCGATCATCCCCATGACGGCGCGGGCGGAGGTCCATGTCGCGCCTGTGTTGCCGGCGGAAACGAAGGCATCGGCGTGGCCCTCGGCCACGAGATTCGCGCAGACGCGGACCGAGGAGTTGCGCTTTCTGCGCAGAGGGGCGAGGGCCGTGTCTTCCATGGTGACGACCTCGCGCGCATCGAAGACGTCGACGTTGCGCGGGGTCGCGCCCGCCGCCACGAGCTCTCTCCGCACAACCTCCTCCTGTCCCACCAGGATGATCTCCACGGAGAATTCGGCCGCCGCCAGGAGGGCGCCCTTGACCACCTCGGACGGCGCATGATCGCCGCCCATGGCGTCGAGGGCAATGCGGACGACCTCAGTCATCGAACGAGCGGTCTAAAAAGCGTCCTTGACTGCGATGACTTCGCGTCCCTTGTAGTAGCCGCATTTCGGACAGACACGGTGCGGCATCTTCGCCTCATGGCACTGCGGACACGTCGACAACGACTTCGCTTCCAGGAAGTCGTGCGCGCGGCGCGTGCGCGTCCGAGTTTTCGAGTGGCGCCGTTTTGGGTTAGGCATGGTGTTACTCCTTGTGGTTGGTGGATTAGTCGATGAGTCGATTAGATGAGGAGTTGCGCTCTCTAGTCTACTAATCTACTAATCCACGAATCATCGTTCATCACTGCTCGTTCTTCTTCGCCAACTCCGCCCGGATCCCCGCCAAGGCGCTCCAGCGCCCGTCGACGGCCGACTCCTCGCAGGAGCACCCTTCACCATTCTTGTTCGCACCGCACCGTGGACAGAGACCGAGGCAACTCTCCGTACACAACGGCTTCATCGGAATGGCAAGCTGGATCTGTTCGGCCGCCAGATGCCGCAGCGGAATCGACCGCTCCGTGTAGAACTCGATATCGAGCTCGTCCGGAGTGATCTCAACCTCGTCATTCTCTTCGGAAACCTCAGGCCGAGGGCGGAATCTTAAGTGAAACTCCGATGAGTTCGCAAACGGAAACGCCTCGACGCAGCGCGAGCAGAGGAAGTCGGCTGTGAATGTCGTCGATCCGTCCGCCAGATACTCGGCGGGAAGATCGCCCTTGCGGGCTCCCGCGACGAGCGATACCGGACCGATGGCCACGAGCTCGATGCGAGCCAGCTCATCGGTGGTGAACTGGTACGTCCGCTCATAGCTCTGCGGGCCATACTTATCGATCTCGTCGAAGACAATTCGTTCTCTGTCCGGCATTGTGTTCGAGGCTGTAACTGCGCCCTCCCGGCTTCTATTTCGTCCCGATTCTTACCTTTAGCTCCTCCGCGGAAGCGTCTTCAGAGTCGGCCGCCTCGAGTACGGCGGCCCCCTGCAACGCCTCAACCCAGCGGCCGAGGTCGCGCGCGGAACGGTAAAAGCGAGGGGCGGCGATGCGCAGGCCGATGCTGTTGCCAAGACGGCTCAGAATCGGAACCAAGCGCCTGGGGTCGGCTCGAATGGCCCACTTGCCGGCAGGCCAGGAGCCCGGCCCGACCGTATCCTTTAAATATAGGTCGATGGAATCGTCGAACGAGAGCAGCAGAGCTCCACCGTGCTCTGCCGTTCGAATATGGATGCCGAGCGACTCCCCCTGACGGACCTTGTTGACGAACTCTTCGAAGGCGGCCCGCCGCGGAGGATCGTCGGGAACGGAGATGACACCCATCGGCCGCGGCATGAACTTGTGGGTGTCGATGTCATAGACGGCGATCGTGCCGCCGTTTTCGACCAGCGACGAGACTCTCGTTCCGAAGACGCGGTTCATGTCCTCGACGACCTTCGGCATCGTGGCAAAGGTCGCCGTCAGCAGCGTGCCGCGGGCGAACTGTGCCGGCTGGGAGGATTGCGCGGCCGGCGGTTCGTCCGGGTCGCGCGCCGCACGTGAGGTGAGGAGCACGTCGTCGGCCGTAACCGAAAGAGAGGTGACGGCAGGCCGCCCGATGGGAGGGAAGGCGCCGCGCGATCCGCGCCGCTGCACCACGAAGGCATCGCCCGGCGGAAGTTTGGCGGCCAGCGCCAGGATCTGGTCAAGGTCGCCGCGATTGATCGGGGGCACAACCGGCGGGGAGAGGACGAGTGTGTCGCCGATGTCGCCGCCGATCATCATGTACATCCGTACCATCGCGCCGCGTATGGGATCGAGATGGACCAGGTAGCGCGTGGTGTCGGCGTCGCGCCAGGCTAGAAGATCGGCCCCCCCGACCATCCACGGTGACGGAAGGGAATGCGATTTTTCCCACCGGTCGACGGCGCCGGCGGCGACGGGGTTGCCGCGCAGTTTGGCGTCAAGAGCCGCCGCGGCCGGGATCAGCGCGAACGATTCCGCCGACTCCGGCACAGCCGCGACGAGAGCACGCTGCGCTTCCGTCAGCGGAAAGCGAACGCCTGGCGATGTCTTCGGCGTGGTGGCCGCCAGATAGATCGTGATCGCCGCGGCGAGGGCGAGGACGATGCAAACGATGATGCTGAGCCGTTTCATGACTTGCGAGCGGGTTGCCAGCGTATTGTCGCAGACGGGGGGTCGGGAGTCGGGGGTCGGATGAAGGATGAAGGATGAATAGAGCGTTCATCCTTCATCCTTCATCCTTCATCCGACCCCCGACCCCCGACCCCCGACTCCCGCTAAGCAATACGTTACGATCCGCGTCCGAATGCCGTCCACCGTCAGCACTATCGTTCACACTCTGAGCCAAGCCTTGCGCGAGCGCGCCGCGAGCGCGTTCCATGAGGCCACACGGCGCGAGAGGAAGCTCCGCATCGGTGTCGACATCCGCCCCTTTTACGAGCCTCTCACCGGGATCGGCTGGTATCTCCATCACCTGCTGCACGAGATGGCCAAGCACGATGACGTGGAGCTCTACCTCTTCGGCGACGCGCGCCTGACAGACCTCGGCCCGTCTCTGCACGCGGAGTTGCCGCCCGGTGCGCGGCTCTGCTGGTTCGATCTGCGCGGGCAGGGCATCGTCTCGGGCCGGTCGCGCGCGATGACCGCAGCGGCGTACGTGGCGTGGATGAAGCTGATCAACGTCGACGTGATGTTCGGAGCGAACTACTTTCTCCCCCGCCTCCTAGGTGCTGTGGCCCGCCGCAGGGTCATCACCATCCACGACCTGACGTTCAAGCGCTTCCCCGAGCTGCTGCAGAAGGAGACGCTGACGAACCTCGAGCACCAG
>DATLWH010000979.1:0-4287 GCA_035576505.1 Thermoanaerobaculia bacterium
AGACTAAGTCTCAGCTGAGGCTAACAGTCTATGGGCCGGGAAATTTCGTGTCAACCCCCGCGCCGCGCCTACAACCTCGACCGGGCCGACACGGCCGCCTCGCGGATTTGCGGCTGGTGCGGCTCGATCGACAGCGAACGGTTCCAGAAGTCGAGCGCGCGGCCGTAGTCGTTCTGCTTGGCGTAGAAGAGGCCGAGGTTGTTGAGGGCCAGCGTCGATGACGGCTGCAGGCCGAGAGCGCGGACGAGCTCGGGCACGCCTTCGCTGTAACGCTGCGCCGCCAGAAGCGCCGAGCCGAGGTTGGCGGCGATGAGATACGACTGCGGGAAGAGCTTCTTCCCCTGATACAGCAGAGCAATGGCCCGTGCGTTCATGTCGCGGGCCCGGTAGAGCGCGGCGAAGTCGATGAAGTAGCTCTCTGCGTTCGGCAGCCCGAGGGCCACGGCCTTCAGGAACTGATCGTCGGCCACCGAGAACTGCTGGCGGTCGAAGGCTGTCATCGCCTCGTTGAGATGCGGCGTCGGACGCGTAGGGTTGATGTCGATGGCGCGGTCGAACGCATCGACGGCGTCGCTCAGCTTCCCCTTCGCCCGCAGCTCGATGCCGAGGTTGTTGTAGTACGCGTACTGGCCCCAGCGCTCCGGCGAGAGCGGCGCCGACGCACGTTGGGTGTCCTGCTCATCTTCCAGCACGGGCGTGAGGTTGCGGGAGGGATCGTTGAGATGCCCGATGGCCTGCAGTTCCCGCGCGTACGGATCCTCGGCGATGTGCGCGGAGGTCGCCAGCGGCTTGCTGCCGACGAACTCGCCATAGCTGACCACGCGGACGGATGTGATCGGCGCGACGTCTTTGAACGCCCACGTGGCCACATGACCCGGCATCTCCGTCGACTGTGGCAGTCCCAGGAGGGTGAGAACTGTCGGCGCGACATCGTAAACAGACAGCAGATGCGCGGCGCGGTTCGGCACTACGTGCGGCCCGTAGGCGATGAACACGCCGGGGTTGCGGTGATCGGAGAGCGCCGCGCCGCCGTTTGGCATCGTGCGCGGCCGGTTTTTCCCCCAGCGGAAGCCGTAGGACGACATGACCACCACCGTGGTGTCGCGGGGCAGGAGGTTCATCCATTCGCCGATGAGCCGGTCGACCTCGGAGTAGTAGTTCGATACGGCCGGCCAGTATTTGCGGTAGCTCTGCTCGCCGATGTCTTCCCGTTGCGGCGGATGGTACGGCGAGAAGAGGTGGTTGACGGCGTCGGTCCCCTCAAACGAGACCATCACCAGCATCGGATCCTGCCCGCGCTGCCGCTGGTCGTTGTAGAGATTGATGGCCACTCGGTGGTCGTTCCACGTCTTCGCCAGGATCGAGCGGAAGATGACGATGGGATCCGAGGGGTTCTTGCCGTTGATGGCGTTGTCCCACTCCTCGACCGTGATGTTCAGGAAACGCTTCACCTGGTCATAGCCGACCGTGTCGACGGAAACGCTGAGCGACGCGGCGCGCTCGGCCAGAGCCAGCGGATAGACCGCGTTCGCGACCTCTTCGACGGGCGTGTCGAAGAATACGCTGTTCGGCGCCGTCGGCGGCCACGACGCCCACCAGCTGGTGACGAGCGACGTGCGTCCGAAGGCGTCGGCGATGTCCCAGAGCGCGGGCCCGCGCCGCGAGTAGGCGTCTACCGGCGTGCCGTGTGCGCGGTCGATGAAGTCGAGCACGCCGTGACGGTCGGGCGTCAGGCCGGTGGCGACGGTCGTCCACACCATCGGCGAAACGGTCGGCTGGATGGTCTGCATCGATGCTGTCGTCCCGCCCGTGGCCAGAGCCTTGATGTTCGGGATACGCCCATCGTCCACCAGTTCGTGAAGGAGCTCCCAGTCGGCGCCGTCGAGGGCGAAGATGACGACGTGCGTGGGCGTGCTGCGGGCGTCTCGCCGCAGCTCAGCGCGCTTGACGCGGAGGAGTGCGTCGCGGTCGACCTCGAATCGCGCTACCTCGAAGGCGGTGACCTTCAGCCCGCTGCGGGCCAGGTGGTTGGCAACGGTTTGCCGAAGCGGGTCGCGCTGCGAGTTGAATTGCGAGCTGGGCGAGAGGAGGTCTTCGATGGGGATCTGCTGCGTCACCGCCGACACGGCCTCGGCCACGCGAGCGCGGATCCAGGCGTTCCACCCTTCCTCGACCATGAGCCGGGCGTCGGGGAGGCGTTCGCCGGCGATGCCGAAGCGCAGCCGGTAATTCACCGTCACCGGCACCCCCTCCTTCGACGTGATGCGGATGATGCCGTCGCGCTGCGCGTAGCCCTCGCGGCGTTCGAACCGAAGCCGGAAAAACTGGTGCGGCGGCAGAAAGGTGATGTTCTGCTGAACGACCCGCACGACACCCGTGTGTTTGTCGACGCCGAAGATCAGCCATCGCGATGACGGCAGGTAAAGGCTGATGAGGACATACGTCACCAGCACGAGGCCGGCCAGCAGGATGAGCGCGTGAGTCAGACGGTGCCGAGGCATAGCGGAGTGAGGTGCCTATGCAGGGAGCGTGACAAGGAGATTGGAGCGGTTGTCGGCTGTCGATTGTCGGGAGTCGGGGGTCGGGAGTCGGGGGTCGGAGATTTGATACGGGAGGCGCGGTCGAGGCCTCGGTCTACGACCCCCGACCCCCGACTCCCGACCCCCATCAAACAGCTACTTCTTCCTCTTCACCAACTGCTTCACCTCATCATTCCCGATCGGGCTTTGTGCGGAGATGATGATGGCCGCGGTCCCTTCGGCGAAGAGAGGGATCTCGCAGCGGACCATGGCGGTACCGTCGGCGGCGGTCTTGCCGCGAAAGATGACGCGCGGCGGCTCGACGGTGGAGATCACTTTCACCTCGATCGCTGCCGCGGCGATCGGATTCTGCGAGAGGCTCTTCTTTGCTGCCACGCGCAGCTCGAGAGGTGTGCCGGCGTAGAACTCGGTGCTGTTCAAGAGCGACAGCTCGAGATGCTCGCTCTCGGCCTCCGAGGCGAGGTAGTCGATGATGACCTGATCGAGCGTTCTCTCCTCGTCGATCACCAGAGGAGGAGGCGCGTCCGGCGGCGGCACAGCGACCGGCGAAGGCAGCGAGACCGTCGGACGGGAGGACTGGGATCTCGTGGCATCGCCCGTGGTATCGAAGCGGCCCCGCTTGATGGCCGCGATCATCGTTCGATGCTGCTGCTCCATCAGGCTGCCGATCCACTTCTCATCGACTCCCGCGCCGGCCTGCTCCGCGTACGAGGTCTTTTTCGAGGCGAGGATCTCCCCGCCGACGTAGACAAGCGACTCGATATAGGGGTTCTGGAGTCCCTTGTCCTCGGTCTGTATGTGGTAGACCTTCTCGTTGTGCTTGATGTCGGTGTTGAAGCCGGTGATCACGAGCGAGCTCCGCCGAGGAAGTGACCTGAGGGTTTGGAGTGTATCAAATGGTTTTCGAGTGCAGGCGGATTACGCCTCCTGCTGGAACTCCCGGACCTTCTTTCGCAGCTCGGGGCTGATGGGCATCTTTGTCTGCGCCTGCCAGTCGAAGAGGACCACCACGACCTTTCCCGTTGCGGCTACCTTGCCATCCGGCCGCTTGCGGATTTCGTAGACGGTATCGAAGGAGGTATTACGCATCTCCGTGATGCGGATGCAGATGTCGATCGGCTCCATCTCGATCTGGAGCTTGAAGTCGATCTCGGCGCGCGCCACGATGAAGCCGATGTCCGTCGGCAGTCCTGCCGCTCCGGTGAGGGCGAACCAGAGCTGCGCGCGCGCCCATTCGAAGTAGGTCAGGTAGACGGCGTTGTTGACATGGCCGAAAGCGTCGACGTCACGAAAGATGACCTGCCAGGGAACGACGTACCAGCCGTTTTCCCAACGTGCGCTGTCGGCGCGTTGTCGGTTGTCGGTTGTCGGTTTGATCAGGCTCATGTGCAGCATGATCGCACGGCGCGGCAACCGATCGCCGACAACCGGCAACGCGCGCTATTTACTGCACGGTGGTGCTCGCAGTTACGACTTGCGCACCACCTCTGGTACACGACTGCAGATAGCGGCCCGGCAGAGGATGGTCGAGGTAGGGCGCGATGATCTTCGACGCCGCCACGAGGCGGTTCAGATCGACGGCGGTGTCGATGCCCATCTTCTCGAGCATGTAGACGAGATCCTCGGTGGCCATGTTGCCGCTGGCGCCCGGAGCGTACGGACACCCACCCAGGCCGCCTGACGAGGCATCGAACGTCGGGATGCCCATCTCCAGCGCGGCCAGCGTATTCGCCAGCGCGGTTCCGCG
>DATLWH010000980.1:0-5443 GCA_035576505.1 Thermoanaerobaculia bacterium
GGTGGGCAGCCGCAGTGAAGCCATAGTTGAAGGCCACCCTTCCCCGGCAAAAAGCACCATAGAAGTGGTTGGCGGTTCGAGCCAGAATGCTGGTGGGACCGCGGCCGACCTGCCTCACGGAGCGGTCGGTCATGATGTCGCCGATCTGATGGGCAACGAGATCCTGACCGTCGTCCACCAGCGGCACCGGATAGCCGCCGTATTGCGCGACGAGACGGCCAGCTTCGTCGAACGTGAGAGAGATGCGTTCGTTGCCGAACGGGCTGCGCTGATACTCCCAACGAAAGTGTTCGATGCCTCGACGCGCGTGCGGGAAGGCGCGCGCAAACAGCCCCAGAATCTGTTCCTCGTCACCAGCCCGGAATGGGCGGGTGGTAAAACGCGCGTCAACGGGCATGCGTCGGCTCGACAGAGCGAATGGCGCGGAAGTTGATCGGTGCTCCGGCGCGTCGCTTCGCCACGATGCGGATCGAGCCCGATGAAACCAGGAGCGGGTCGGGAAGAACCCTCAACATCATCCGGACGAGCGGCGCCAGTGCAGGCCAGCGCGTGGCCACGGAGTGCCGCAGAAAACGGTGATCGCGGTACGCCAGCTCGGCGCCGATACTGACGATCTCGAAACCCGAGTGCTCCAGCAGCTCGATGAGCGCGGAGCGAGAGTAGAGAACGAGATGGGTCCGGAAATTCTGTGTCATCCATCTGCGCTCGGTGATGAGATACACCAGCCCTTCCGTGTCGAAGGTCGAGAGCAGCAGCACGCCGCCGGGCTTCAGGAGGTCTTTCATCCTGGCCAGGGCATCGTGGGGATCGGCCATGTTCTCGAAAACGTGGAAGAGGACGATGGCGTCGAACGCCGGTCCGGTGTTGACGAAGTTCGGCACGGTGGAGCAATACACGTCGAGCCCGCGCGCGCGCGCGGCCCGCGCCGCGGCGGCGGCGCGGTCGATTCCGACATACTCGAACTCGCGAGCGGCCGCGGCGCCAAAGCTGCCGTCGCGCACACCGATCTCGAGGATGCGCGCCTTCGACGTGAGATGGCGCCGCAGGGCGGCAAGGCGCCGCTCGCTCGTCCTCTCCCGCGCCACGCCACGGTGCAGCGTCTCCTCTCCGATCTCCACGGGCACCGGTTGGGCACGCAGGGCACGGCGCACCGGCTGCGCGTCGCCATCCACCTCGAAGCGGCCGAGGTAGCGGCACTTACAGCGGCTGCAGGCCCGTACCACGTTGCCGGGGATCTGATCGATGCTCCACACCTCGTTGGAGAAACAGACCGGGCACCGGCGCGGCGCGCGGTAACCGTTTCGCCGATCGGTCATCCGGATCGCGACGGCGGATGTGACACCTCGCCAGAAACCGAACGTCCGCCTTGCCGCCTCCCCCTCCGCATGTACGGTCAGACGCTCAATCCGGAATCCGTACTTGTTCGCCAGGTAGGCCACCTCGAGGTCAAACGCGCCTCCGCGCAGCTTCGACTCGGCGATCAGCAGCCGGGCGGCGTCCGCGGAGAACGCCTTCAAGTGCAGCGACGGATCGGGGAGAATCGGGACGAGCAACGAGCGAAGGACCAGGCTGCCGCGGTAATCCTCCCGCCCCGCGAAAACCACCTCGGCCGAGCCCGACTCGATCAGCGCCACCGCGTCGCCGATCGCGCTCACCGGATACGGCAGGTCGTGATCGACGACGATGATGATGCTGCCGGCGGCATCTGCCGCCCCGCGGTAGATCAAGGCTCCGTAACCTGCCCCATCACGGCTGTCGAGCACGCGGATGTCGAAATCGAACCCGGTGGCCTGCAGGTATCGCTCGATCGTCTCGATCGTCGAGGGCAGTTCGGCTGACGGTCCGAGCAGTGGGACGATGATCGACACCCTCGTCGAGCTCATGCCGGTATTCTAGCTTTGGCCCAGGAACGGAGTACGTTTCCTGTGCGCCGGTCGACGGCACGGAGGTGGAGGACGTCGCCACGATACGTGCTCCAGATGTCGTCAGGAATGTCCACGATGTCGTTCGCGAAGTGGCCGGCCGCCGTCTCGAAATTCGCCAACGGCGATGCTTCGATGACGACGTCTTCGTGGTAGAAGCGTAGGTCGGACTCTCTAGTCCGACCGGAGCTTGCGCGGCTCTTAACTACAGGCAGGTTATCAATCACCGTACTCCCAAGCTCCGGTCGGACTAGAGAGTCCGACCTACGTTGTTCGAATCGCTTAGCAAACGCCCCGCCCCATTTGCGCAGGTAGAGCATCTCGGACCGCACGTACATCGCGGCCGCATCGTCCGAACCGCCGGCGCTCTGGTTATAAAGGTGCCGGCAACGCGCCGAAGGCACGTATACGACATCGCCACGAACGCGGCGGAGGAAGTCGTTCTCTTCGAAGTAGAGCGCAAACCGCTCGTCGAAACCGCCGGCCGCGTCGAACGCGCTCACGCGTATGGCCATGACGGCACCGGAGAGGGCACGGACCGGCGTGGGGCAGTCGAGCGACCAGAAGGCCACCCGCGAGAAGAAACGACGCCGGTCACGACGGAGTGCCCACGCGCGCGAGCGGCTGGCCACGACACGGTCGATGACTTCGCGCCTGGTCTGTAGCTCGGCCGGCGGCAGCATCCATTGGTGGGCGTCGTCCCAGAAGAGTGCTGGTCCGGCGACCGCCGCACCCACCTCGACGAGTTGATCGATGGCCTGCTCGCCAAAACAGATGTCAGGATTCGAGACGATGATGACCTGGCCGTCGCAATGACGGCGTCCCGCGTTGATGCCGCCGGCGTAGCCGAGATTACGCGGCGCCGCGATCACGACGTCCGCGACCTCTCGCAGCGCTTCGGCCTCGGCCGGGTCACCACTGTTGTCGACGACGACCGCCTGCAGAGGACGCGACGACGCACGGCGTGCCGTACGAATGGCGCTCCCCGCGAGGCGCGCCGAGCGATAGTTGATCACCAGCAGTGAGATCGACGTCATCTGCTGCCCGCCGGCTGGGCGGCGCTCGACCCGGCCGGTGAGAGCGACCAATGATGGTCCAGCGAAATCAATCCGACCTCGAAACGCTCGCCGGTGATGGAGAACCCAGGCCGTAAATCGCGGCGGTCAAACACCGTAATCGCGTTCTCGTCGCCGACGAACGCGATGATCGAATATTCGCCGCGGTTCAGCGGCACCTGGTGGAGCTGCACGATCAGCTCATATTCATTCCGCCCGGACGGCGGCTCGACGCCATCGGCGTGGGTGCCCACGGCAAAGCACTGGAGATCGTCCGCCGAACGATGGACTCCCACGATGGCATGGACCGGCTGTGATGCCACCTCGGAGTGAATCCGCAGCTTCACGTGAATGTCCTCTCCCCGGTCGAAAACGTCGCGCGGGCGCCCGCTGCGGTCGCAGATGACGATCTCGCGGATGCGTACAGGCGAGGGCGGACGCTCGTGTTCGGGCTCGCCCTCGCTCGAGGGCCGCTCGCGGTCGCGCTGCAGAAGGAACGTCTCATACTCGTGGACCACGTCCAACGAAGGCCCGTAACGCATCACCCGGCCATGGTCGAGCCAGAGCGTGCGCCGGCAGATCGTGCTGACGTGATACAGGCCGTGCGAACAGAAAAGGATCGTCTTCCCCTCTTCCTGGAACTCACGGATCTTGTCGACGCACTTCTTCTGAAAATGTCCGTCGCCGACTGCCAGCGCCTCGTCGATGACGAGGATGTCGGGATTGACGTTGACCGCCACCGAGAACGCCAACCGCATGTACATCCCTGACGAGTAGGTCTTCACCGGCCGGTCGAGGAAGGTTCCAAGCTCGGAGAACTCGAGGATGGCCGGGAGCCGCTGCTTCACCTCGGCCGGCCCCAGGCCAAGGATTGCGGCATTCAGCGAAGCGTTTTCCCGGCCGTTAAACTCCGGATGAAACCCTGTACCCAGCTCCAGGATCGATGCGATGCTCCCCTGGGTCTCCAGCACTCCACTGGTCGGGCGCGTCACGCTGCAGAGGAGCTTGAGCAGCGTGCTCTTGCCTGCGCCGTTCTGACCGATGATCCCGATCGTCTCGCCGCGCTCGACTTCAAAGGTGACGTCCTGCAGAGCCGGAAAGACCGTGTGACGCGGCCGGCGCGTCACCGCCTCGATCAAACGATCGATGGGACGCCGGTAAATGTCGTATTGCTTCGTCAGCTCGCGTGCGCGGACGGCGTTGGTCATTGCGCACATTGTACGGATGGGACCGGGAAACCATCGCACACAAAAAAGTGGCGGGCCGAAGCCCGCCACGTTCATGACCGAAGAGTTTGGAGCGATTACCGCGCGGCGTGTCGCCGCGGCGGCACGGAGATTCCAGTGCCGACTTTCACCGTCGCCTCGAGGTCAACCGCTTGACCCGAGTTGGCAAGGTGCAGCGTCACCTTATACGTCCCGTCTGATGCGTACGAATGCGAAGGACTCTGCTCGGTGGAATGGCTTCCGTCGCCGAAGTCCCACGTGAACGTATGGGATCCGCATCCGAAGTCGTACCCAAACGTCCGAGCCTGGAAAGCCACGGCCTCACCAATGCGGCACGATGTATCCGCGGCAAAGCACTGGCTGGTGGGGCCGAGGTACGTAACATAAACGTTGGAGTCGGGATACATCTTGGGGCAGTTACCACCGCCGCCGGTGCCGCCACTACCGGTTCCGCTGACGACGACCGGGTGGCTCAATTTGATGGACTGCGACCCCTGGGTAATGGTCACTTCGGCGTTCCACGTGCCGGTCGATGAATACGAATGCGCCGGACTCGGGCCAGTGCCCGTTCCTCCGTCGCCGAACGTCCAGTTGTAGCCGAACGTGCCGCAAGTGAAGTCATAGCCGGGCGTACCCTTGCTGACGACGGCGAACTGGATCGAATCCGACGTCTTGCAATCACCGCCCGCGTCGCTGCAGGCAGGGCCGCTATAGGTCATCCCCATGTTCGATTGAGTCATCGTCCCGCAGGTCTTCCCTTGCACCGTTCCCACCTGGAAAGTCAACCCGTAGGCCTGTGAACCGCCGCTGTTGCTGGCGAGACACGTTGCGGTATAGGTACCCGGGCTCTGGAAGATATGCGCGAAGCTCTGCCCGCTCCCGTTGGAACCATCGCTCAAGGTCCACTGGAACGTCGTCGTGCCGCAGGAGAAGTTATACCCTTGCGAATAGAGGGAAAGGTAAATGGTTTCGCCCGGATTGCAGGTGCCGTAGGTGGCCGTACATCCTGAGCTATTACCCGTCAAACCGACATACGCGGCTTGCGGGTTCTGCGCGCCGCAGGAGCCGCCGTTGCCATTGCCATTCCCGTTACCGTTCCCGTTCCCGTTGCCGTTCCCATTGCCGTTCCCATTACCGCTACCGATGGCAATGGTGGTTGTGATGTGGGCCGTAGTTGCGCCGCCGGTGAGCGCCAACGTCACGGTGTACGGACCTGCCGTACTATAGGAATGGGTCGGGG
>DATLWH010000981.1:0-2097 GCA_035576505.1 Thermoanaerobaculia bacterium
CGCTGACGGGCAGCGGCTGCTGGCAACCTCACAGTCCGATCTTGTGATACATCTGTGGAGCGTTGCGCTCGATGACCGTATCGCCACACGTGTACGGACAACACGCAACGCAGTGGTTGGGCTAACCTTTCATGGACGCGCGGTGGTGGTCGCCGAGAATGGGAGTCTCACACGCTTGGACACCGTTACGGGAAAGGAGCTCGGCCGACTCCAACTGCCGAGTGGACAGCCGTTCCTGCAGAGTGTTTCGGCCGATGGGGCGAGGGGCATCGTCGTCATCGGCAAGGAGACGTTCGTCTATGACCTTCCGCGCCGGCGGTTGACTGCGGAGCCAAGATTCACACACGTCAGCCCCGACGGTCATTGGCTCGCGGCGCTACAAGATGCGACCCACGCCGTCGTTCGACCTTTCGACGGCGGCAGAGAGCACATCATCACTCCGGGCGCGGAGATCCTCGGCCTCTTCTTCTCGCCGCGCAGCGATCTTCTGATGATCTGGATGCGTGACTCCATTGCTGCTCATGAGATCACCAGCGGCAGACTCCGCGGCCGCGCGAACGCGTGCTTCGCCCAAATCAGCCCGGACGAGCAGTGGCTGGTGGTGGCTGATTGTCTTGGAATCAACGGTTCGCCACCCGCACTGCGGCTGGTTTCGTTGACCGGCACAAAGCCGTCGGTCGGGTTCTCGTCATACACGTTCTCGCCGGGCTTGCCCGCTCATCAAGACCTCTCCTTCACCTTCAGCCGCGACAGCCGTTTGCTGGCCACCGCGGTGGAGGGCGAGCGGGTCTGCATCTGGAGCGTGCCGGACGGCAAATTGCTGCAGAGGCTTCCGGTCCGTGCTGCGGCCACCTCCCCTGCTTTCGACGCCGATGGCGGGCGCGTCGCGGTCATCGACGAAGCGACGATCCGCGTCTTCGACGCGCGGCACGGCTCATTGCTCGGCATCTTCGCCTCGTATGGCAAACAGTTTTGCGCGACACACTTTATCGGCGACGGTGACCAACTCATGGCCGTGACGTGCCTTGCCAACACCCCTCACGCAATTGCTCCGCTGCCCTCCTGGTGGCGGACGGACGTTCCGGTCTGGAACACCGCGCGGGAGCGGCGGCCGCCCGAAGAGATTCGCCGATTGGCCGACTCGGTTCCTTGATCGGGCGCCGGAGGTGCGGCGTCTTCCGGCCGTGCGGTCGGAACCAAGTGCTATCGTGATAGCTAAGCTAAGCTAAGCTAACGGAAGGCGGTAAGCTGTCGGGGTGGAAGGCGCGGTTGATCTCCGCCGCGCGCAAGCCGCGCGTATTGCACGTTTCGACCGCCGATGCCACTGCGGCTGCGTCGCGGACGCGGGACGAGTTCCTCACCTGCCTCGAGAAGTCGGATCAGACGAGTGCCGTCGTTGCCCTCCACATGGCGCAGTGCGGCGCTCCGTTCGCAATCGACGAACACCGACTCGGCGATATCTATAACCTCGATACAGCCATCCGTCTCGTCGCGATCAACGCGTTGCTCGTGCAGACACCGCGGTCGCCGTCAGCCATACGGCTGATGATGTCTTTCGTCGCCGATGCCCGTCGGACTAATTCCTCTTCATTAGATGCATGGCGCAGGTACCTCGTGGTGCGATGTCTCGATGTTATTCGCGAGGATCCGCCTTGTCCGGTGGACTTTGTCGAGTTCGTCCTAGGCTGCCTGTCGGGCTCGGTAGACGAGCGCGAGTTCGCACTCAGTGCGCTATGGAGAATGGGCGAGATCGACGCCTCAGCGTCCGATTATTGCGTTGCAGCTGCCGAATCGGACGATCTCGATCGCCGATGGGGAGCGGTTCTGGCGCTGGCGAGCGCCCGCTACCATGTCGACGATCGCATGCTGAAGTCTCTCCTCGCGCAATTCTACGACCGCGAGCACCGCGTGCAGGGACTTAGCCTACGCGACGTCGCCGCCTACAGCCTCATGAGGCTGGCCGCCGTCTTACCCGAAGCAACGGTGGCCCACTAAGGCCATAGGCGACCAAACCGCGATACTCAGTTCCGGGCTCATCGATGCAGAAGGTCAAGCGGCGTCAAACCCACATTGCCGTCGACCAGCGTGTCTAACGCG
>DATLWH010000982.1:0-6393 GCA_035576505.1 Thermoanaerobaculia bacterium
ACACGAAGTCGCCGGGCGAGGAGCGCATCCTCGTCCCGTCGCCGAAAGTTGCCACGTACGATCTAAAGCCGGAGATGTCGCTCGTCGAGCTGGCGGACAAAGTCGTCGACGCGATCACCTCGAAGAAGTTCGACGTCATCATCATGAACATCGCCAATCCCGACATGGTCGGCCACACCGGGGTGATGCGCGCGGCGGTCGAGGCGGTTCACGACACGGACGTTGCTGTCGGCCGCATCCTGGCCGCGGTCGAGAACGTGGATGGCGTGGCGCTCATCACCGCCGATCACGGCAACGCCGAGCTGATGTTCGACCCGGCCACGGGCCAGCCGCACACCGCGCATACGACGAACCCCGTGCCGCTCATCCTCGTCGACGCGCACAAGCGCTTCGGCTCACTGCGCGGCGGCGGCTCGTTACAGAATGTCGCGCCGACCATCCTGGCCATCCTCGGCATCGAGCAGCCGAAAGAGATGACAGGCCAGCCGCTGCTGGAACGGAGTACGACTTGATCCTGGAACAGATCACCGACCAACTCACCGAAACGCTTACCGGGCGCGTGCTGACGCTTTTCGGCCACGCCGTCGATCGCGTCGTGCTGCAGGCGCCGCCGCGGCTGGCCATGGGCGACCTGGCCACGCCGCTCTGCCTGGAGCTGGCCAAGGCGTTGAAGCGCAAGCCTCGCGAGATCGCCGAGACGATGGTCAACGGCCTCGAGCTGCCGATGTTCGTTCAGTCGGTGACGATCGAAGGCGCCGGCTACCTGAACTTCCGCTTCGACCGCGGCGCGTTCACGGCCGCGCACATCCGCAACGTCATGGCGCCGGGATCTCCGACCGGCGAGCGCGTCATCGTCGAGCACACGAATATCAACCCGAACAAGGCGGCGCACATCGGGCATCTCCGCAATGCCGTCCTCGGCGACACGTACGTTCGCTGCATGAAGTGGCTCGGCCACCGCGTCGAGACGCAGAACTACATCGACGACACCGGCGTTCAGGTCGCCGACGTTGTCGTGGCCTTCCAGCACCTCGAGCCGAAGTCGCTCGCTGAAGTGAAGGCGATGATCGCCGATCCCGGCGTCCGCTTCGATTACTACTGCTGGGACGTCTATTCGAAGATGGCCAGTTACTACGCCGCGGATCCCGAGGCCCTGCAGTGGCGCCGCGATACCCTGCACGACATCGAGCGCCATGAAGGCGACACCTTCGAATTCGCCTCGACGATCGCCCGCGCCATCGTAAAGCTTCACATCACCACCATGCTCCGGCTCGGCATCACCTACGACTTGCTGCCCAAAGAGAGCGACATCATCGCTCTCCACTTCTGGGACCGCGCCTTCGAGCTGCTGAAGGCGAGTGGCGCCATCGTTCAGGAAACGGAAGGGAAGCACAAGGACTGTTGGGTCATGAAGCTCGAGGATAGCTCCGAGTTCGAAGGGATGAACGAACCAGACAAGATCCTCGTGCGCTCCAACGGCACGGTCACCTACACGGGCAAAGACATCGCCTACCAGCTCTGGAAGTTCGGTCTGCTCGACCGCACCTTCAACTTCCGCGAATTCTCGAGGTACCCCGACGGCCATGTGTTGTGGGAGACGACGAGCGGCGATGGCTCACCCGAGGCACCGCGCTTCGGTGGTGCCCAGAAAGTCGTCAACGTCATCGACGTGCGGCAGGCCTACCTGCAGAAGGTCGTGAAAGAAGGGGTGCGGCAGCTCGGTCATGCGCGTGAGGCCGGGAATTCGATCCACTTTTCCTACGAGATGGTGGCGCTCACGCCGGCCACGGCGAAAGCGCTCGGCATCGACGTCTCCGAGGAAGACGCGAAGAAGCCGTACCTGGAGATGTCGGGGCGGAAAGGGCTCGGCGTCAAAGCGGACGATCTGATCGATGCGCTGGTGAAGAAGGCCGGGGAATCCGTGCGCGAAGGAAGGGGCGAAGGCCTGACCGGCGAGGAGCTGGAGCAACTCGGCCGTCAAATCGCCGTGGCGGCGCTCCGCTACTTCATGCTCAAGTACGGCCGTAACAAAGTCATCGCCTTCGACTTCAACGAGGCGCTGACCTTCGAAGGGGATTCGGGTCCCTACCTGCAGTACTCGACCGTCCGTGTCGAGAACATCTTCCGCAAGATGGCCGAGCGTGGCGTCGACGCGAGGCTCGACGATGCCTCACTCGACGAGCTGACACTCACCGAGGGGCTCACCGACGAAATGTGGGAACTGGTGCGGCTGAGCGCCGAGCTGCCCGCCGCCATCCGCCGCGCCACCGACGCCCTGGAGCTGTCGATCATCACGCACGATCTTTTCGTGCTGGCACAGAAGTTCAACAGTTTCTACCACAAGTATCCGATCCTGAACGAGAAGGACCCCGCCGAACGACAGCGCCGCGCGGTGTGTGCCGAGGTGTTCCGGCAGACCATGGCTGCCACGCTTGAACTGCTCGGGATTCCGGTGCCGGAGAGGATGTAGGGCTCAAGCGGCGGAGGGGATGATCTCGAGCTCGGCGCCGGAGTCGACCCGGGCGAGGATCTCTTCCACTCTCCGAAAGATCGGATCGCCGATCGAATACTCGCTGCACCGATCGCACTGAAAGACGGGAAGAGATTTGAGTATGACGATCGATCTCTCTCCCGTCTTGAATGGGAGGTCAGTCTTGGTAAGAGTTTGTGTCCCGCCACAAACTCGGCATTTCATCGGGATCTCCTCGTCAGCAGGTCAGTATGCATTCTCGTCGAGTGACCGCCCCCGCGCGCTACCGGGCAAGCGCGCCGGAGGCGCTGCCGTACATTAGCCGGTGGCAAGCGCCGAAGGACGCGCCGCCACCGGTGAGCAATTGACATGATCACAGACCCCGGAGGGGTCGCGGACGGTGCTCACGGTTGACGACATCCCGAGGTCTCCGGTACCCCTCCAGGGTACGCATCTTTCTCGAATGTTAACCGGTGGCGGCGCGTCCTTCGGCGTTTGCCACCGGCTAATCTACAAGACGCCTCCGGCGTACGTAACGATATTTTAGTCAGGCGGTACCAATCGGCGCCTTCTGCTACAATCCCCTGCTGCGGCGCGTCCAATCGCCGCGCTCACATCATGCGATTCAATCTACAGGACGTAGCGTTGCGCACCCTCATCCTCGTCGCCGGAGGACTGGCGGCGCTGCTGCTCGCGCTCAAAGGACAGGGGCAAGCCCTTCCCGCGCTCGCCGTAGGCGGCACGCTCGGCGCCTTCGTGATGGCGCGCTTCGGCCCGAGCGAACAGTAGCGGCCTGACGCGTTGACGCGCGAGGGCAGCCTGGTTGCCAAGGCTCTGCGGAGCGAAGGAGCGGCCCGTGCCGGCTAGGCCGTACGGGCTTCGTCCGCGCGGCGGACGTTCTCGGCCTGCAAGCCCTTCGGGCCCTGCTTGACGTCGAACTCCACTCGCTCGCCTTCGTTCAGCGTCCGGTATCCCTGCGCCTGGATGGCGCTGTGGTGTACGAACACGTCTTCGCCTGTCTCGCGTTTGATGAAGCCGTAGCCTTTGTCGTTGTTAAACCACTTGACGGTGCCAACCTCGGCCATTTCCAAACCTCCGACCCTCTAAACGCAGTCCTTGGCCGCGTGAATCCGGGCTCTCTCGCTGAATTCTGCAAGGTTCAGGCCTTGCCGAAACCGCCTTACCAGATCAGCGCGCGATTCATGCCGATGCGCTGAAATCCGAGGTCCTCGTACAGCGCGATGGCAGGCAGGTTGAAGTCGTTCACGAAGAGCGTGACCGTTTTCCCCTTGCGGGCGCAGTGGCCGCAGACCTCGCGCAGGAGGGCACGGGCATACCCGCGGCGGCGGAAGCGCGGATTCGTCCAGACACCCATGAGCTGCACGGTGTCGTTCGTGACCGCCGAGTACTCGCACTTCGCGGCAATCTGCCCATCGATCACGCGGATCACGGACCGTTTCTGCTCGACGAGCTCACGCACACGCTCGCGATAGCCGGCGGCATCGCGCTCCAGTGGATCGATGCCGACTTCTTCACGGTGCATGGCCGCGCAGGCCGGGACGAGTGCTTCCATCTCGCGCATCGTGGCGTAGCCTGACTCCTTCAGATCGGGATAGTCGAGCCGGCCGCGGATGGCGTAGACCGGCTGGTTCATTCGCACCACGGTGGGCGGATCGAGCCGCGTCCGCAGCCGCGACCAGAGCAACTCCACCAGATGCGCCGGCGAGATGATCGCGCGCACCGGCAGCATGCGCGTGAGGATGCGCTCGGCGATGACGGCGATGGCCGTCTCGGTGACATCCGGCGGCAGTTCGCTGTCGCCGGCCAGCACGATGTTCGTGGCCAGCGAGGCCACGAGGACGACATCGCGGTTGTGGCGTACCTCGACCGTCTGGGTCGACGAGGCGAAACGCTCCTCGAGGATGCGCGAGATGAGGTAGACGTTGATCAGCGGATCGCGCCGCAGGAACGTCAGGGCCGTGGCCACGTCGTCGTTCGAGATCGACTTGATCGACCAGCGTCCTTCGGCGGGGAGAGTAGCCATGGAGTCAGTAGATTCGCGGACTCTTGGATTCGTGAACCCCAGATTCGTGGATCAGAAACGCCCCTGCGCCTCTCCCTTCGGCCATGTCATCCACAAATCGACTGATCCACCGCTTCCTAAAGTTGCGAGCTTGCCAGATATGCTAGCCCGTCCAGAGCCTTGTGCCAAAGGCCCCTGTGGTTCCAGTGCTCGAAGTCTCGCTGTTCGGCGGATTTCATATCGTCGAGGAATACGGCTTTGAGCTGCGAAGCCAGCACGGGATCGAGCACCCCCAGGCTGGCCTCGTCGTTGAGCTGCAGCGCGCGGCGGTCAAAGTTCGTCGATCCGACGCACGACCACACGCCGTCGACGATGATGATCTTCTGATGCAGCAGCGTCTTCTTGTACTCGAAGATCTTGACGCCGTTCTTCATCAGCAATCCGTAGCGATGATGACTGGCGTGCTGCACGATCGGGCTGTCGGTCGACGCGGCAGCCGGCACCATGATCCTGACGTCGACGCCGCGTTTGACGGCCTCGCCCAGCGCCGCCACGGCGTCATCGTCCGGCAGGAGATAGGGGTTCTGAATGATGATCTCGCGCCGGGCCGCCTTGATGGCCAGGTAGTACAGTACCTGCACCGCGGAGACTCCGCCTGTCGGCGAGGTGTAGGCGAGATGAGCGCGCACGGAGCCGGCCGGCTCGGCATGCGGAAAATACTTCTCGCCGGCCATGATCTCGCCGGTTTCCTCGATCCAGTTCTCGCTGAAGGCCGCCTGTAACCGGTTGACGATCGGTCCCTGCACACGCAGGCCCGTGTCGCGGAAGTGATCCTTGTCCTGGGCGTGGCCGGTCCATTCCTCGGCGAACCCGAACCCGCCGATGTAGCCGATGCGGCCGTCGATGATCGTCTCTTTGCGATGATCGCGGTTGTTGAGGCGGCCGAGGTTCGCCAGCGTGGGCGGGTGGAAGCGGACGAAACGTACCCCTGAGTCGAGCATCCGCTTCGACAGCTCCCTGTCCATCTTGTGACCGCCTGAGGCATCGATGAGCAGGCGCACTTCGACACCGCTGCGCGCTTTTGCCGCCAGCGCGTTGGCGATCTGGCCGCAGATGTCTCCCTTTCCCCAGATGTACGACTCGACGTGAACGCTCTGTTTCGCATTGGCGATGTCCCGCAGAAGCAGCGGGAAGAACTGATCGCCGTTTTCGAGGAGCTGGACCTGATTGCCGCCTTCGAGGCTCGACTGTGTAAGACCGATGATCGACGGCAACAAGGCCGAAAAGTCGCCGACGTTCTTCACGTTGAGATGGGGGTCTTCCCCGCGCTCCACCGACCAGAGCATGACCGTCAGTCCGGTGACCGCAAGGATCAGCGCGGCGAAGAGGATGATCGGCACGCGAATGACGTGCGAGCCGGCTTTGGTTTTCTCGACCCACTTCCGTTTCGTCTTCGGCATCAGTCGCGGCTCCAGAACAGCTCGGCAATGACCGGATAGTGATCGGAGGAGCCGGTGGGGACGGCGCGCGTGCCGGCAACCCGCCATCCCCAGTCGGCGAAGATGTAGTCGATCCGTTGGCCGAGCATCGGATGGGTGACCTTGATGTCCGGGCCGCAGAGCTGGGCCGCGTCTTCCTTTTCGAACTTCGCGACTTCGGCGGCCTGAGGCGGCGCATTGAAGTCGCCGAGGAGCAGGTATGGATAGCGGCTGGTGCGCACATGTTTTGCCAGACAGTCGAGCTGCACTCCCCGGGTCTTGGCATTGAGACGCGCCCACGTCGTGAGGTGGGTGACGTAGACGTTGAGCGAGGCGCCGTCGATGCGGATGACCGATTCGAGCACGCTACGCGGCTCTCCGACGCTCGGCAGCGGATGAACGACCGCCGAGACGATTTCCCC
>DATLWH010000983.1:0-5946 GCA_035576505.1 Thermoanaerobaculia bacterium
CTCACGCGCACGTTTGCGCAGCTCAGCGTCGACAAGGCTGAAGGCGGCCCGACCAGACAATATCTGCCATAAAAACTTCTACTGCGCTACGCTTCGCAGACATGTCAGAGCCGCTCGCGCTCGAGGGCCGGGAGGTGGGGCGTTATCGCCTTACGTCCCTTCTCGGGGCGGGAGGGATGGGGGCGGTCTACGACGCGATCGACGTGACGCTCGGACGGCACGTGGCGCTCAAGATTCTGCCGCCCGAGCTTGTCGCCGATCCGGATCGCGTGCGGCGTTTCGCCCAGGAGGCCCGCGCGGCATCAGCGCTCAATCATCCGCACCTCATCGTGGTGCACGACATCGGCACATTCACCATCGACGGGCGGGAACTGCACTTCATCGCCATGGAGAAGGTCGATGGCACGACGCTGCGCGACACGCTAGCGCCCGGGCCACTGGCCATTGAAGCCGCTCTGGAGCTGACGCTGCAGATCGTCGATGCCATGGCGGCCGCACATGCGGCAGGAATCGTCCACCGCGATCTCAAGCCGGAGAACATCATGATCTCCGGCGACGGCTACGCGAAAGTGCTCGACTTCGGGCTGGCCAAACTGCAGGAGGACGAGAGACCGGCCACCGGCCCTGACCACAAAACAAACGTGATGCCGACGCCGAGCGGCTTCATCCTGGGCACGCCGGGGTACATGTCGCCGGAACGGGCGCAGGGACACAGCGGCGATCATCGAACAGACCTCTTCGCGCTCGGCTGCGTCCTCTACGAAATCGTCACCGGACATAGCGCCTTCCACGGAGCATCGACGTTCGACACGCTCTATCGCGTCATCCACAGCGAACCGGAGCCGGTCGCCAGCTTCGTCCCTGGCGCTCCAACGGAACTGCAGCGCATCGTCACCAAGGCGCTGGCCAAGGACCCTGACGAGCGATACCAGTCGGCGCGCGAGATGGCCATCGATCTGCGCGGGCTGCTGCGGCAGATGCGTTCCAGTGACAAACCAAACGCGCCCGCGAAGAAACAGAGACCAGTGTGGATTGCCGCGCTGCTCGTGGCCATGGTCGTCGCGGGAGTAGCCGCGGTGTGGGTGTGGAATCGCCGTCCATCAAGGGGAGCAGAGCCGGTGATCCGCAGGATTACATCGAGCGGAGAGGTCGTCTCCGCGAGCATCTCGCCAGACGGCAAGTACGTCGCTTACGAGGTATCCAACGACACCGGCGGAAGCCTCTGGATCCGTCAGTTCGCAACGCGGCAGGATCTCCCGCTCCTGCCGCCATCGCCACGCCGCAGCTTCCGCGGCCAGACCTTCACGCCTGACGGAACCGGCATCGTCTACGTGATCTTGAACGACGAGAATCCAGTGGGAACGCTGTTCCGGATTTCGATCCTCGGCGGAAGACCTGAGCGAATCCTCGAAGGGATCGAAAGCCCGCCGGCCTTCTCTCCGGACGGCCGGAGGATGGCCTACCTGCGCTCCGATTATCCGCGGCGTGGCCAGAGCTCCCTCATGGTGGCGGCCAGCGACGGCTCGGGAGCGCTGCCCCTGGCCACACGGCAATATCCCGACCTTTTCGCCCCGGTTGCTTTCGGCGGTCCGTCGTGGTCGTCGGACGGCTCGCTGATCGCCGTCGCCGTCAATCGCGCCCAACGTCCGCGAGAGGCAACCCTGCTCGGATTCAGCCCGGAGGGAGGAGCGCCGAAACCTCTGAGCGACGCGAAGTGGCGGATTTTGGGACAAGCGGCCTGGTTGCCCGACATGACCGGCCTTGTGGTGGTCGGAACGCTGCAGGATGATCCGCTCGCTGCCGCGGAGTCGCCATTACGGCTCTGGTTTCTCCCCTATCCATCCGGACCGCCGCACCGGCTGACGAACGATCTCCTCTTCTATCGAACAGCGACCATCTCGGCCGATGGGCGCTCACTCGTCACCGTCGGCGTCGACGTAACCACGCAGATCTGGCGTGTGCCGCTAACCGCCGAAGGGCAGGCGCAGAAAATCTCGACCGGGCGGCTCGACGGATGGAGCGGTGTGTCGGTGGCGCCGGATGGACGGATCGTCTTCTCCGCGGTTGACGACACGCAGGTCAACCTCGTCATCGCCAACGCGGACGGCGGCGATCCCCGGCCGCTCACGCGCGAAGCGGGATTGCGCCCCGCCGCGTTCTCAGGCGGCGTCGCCTACATCGCTCCCGGGGCCAGCGGCAACGAGATTCGGGTAACGGACTTCGACGGGAGAGGCGCGCGAACCGTCGTGCGAGGCGTGGACGCCGATATGCTCGCCGTGACACGGGATGGTCAGTGGCTGGCGTATCAACTGAACCGTCTACTGTGGAAGGTACGCCTGGATGGCAGCGGCAACCAGCAGTTGACGAGCCTGCACACCACCTTCTGCTCCTGGTCACCATCAGGCGATCGGCTCGCGCTTATCTACGATGCCGCAGGCCAGCGCCGGCTCGGCGTCATGTCCGCGGCCGGCGGCGGGGTCACGTGGAGCCGTCCGTACGGCTACCGGGCTGGAAGTACCGTGCGCTGGACCACCGATTTGGGACCGCGCTCCTCGTCAACGACCAGCCGAATGACCTCGCCAACATCTGGAAGGTTCCCTTCGAAGGACCGCCGCAGAAGCTCACCCGGCTGTCGGAGCGTGACGCGTACGTCTTCGACGTGTCGCCTGACGGAAAGAACGCCGCGGTGGCGCGTGGGCGGCTGAGCCGCGACGCCATCCTGATCACCGGGTTCCGATGAATAAGGTGAACCCTACTATTTCTTGACGGCGGGCATCCATTGGGCTGATGCTTTCCTTCCACCCATTACGAGAGAAGGAGGCATCCGCATGGCTACCCGCACGTGCATCACCACACCCAACGCACCACCGCCCATCGGACCGTATTGTCAGGGAAACGTCGCCGGACCGTTCGTTTTCACGGCTGAGGAAGGAGGCGACAAGCCGGACGGCACGCTTCCGAAGACCATCGAAGAACAGACCGGCCAGTGCATCAACAACATCGAGGCCATCCTCAAAGCCGGCTACTGCTCGCTCGCTGACGTCACGAAGGTCACCGTCTACCTGGCCAGCATCAGCGATTTCAGCGCCATGAACGGTGTTTACGCGAAACGCTTCAAGCAGCCCTATCCGGTTCGCTCGATCATCCAGACAGTGCTGCCGGCGCCGGGCGCGCTCGTGGCCATGGATGCGATCGCCCTACGGCCGCTGGAGGAGAGGAAATGAGCCGGGCCGCCGCCCCTTCCACCCCTCCCCCGCCGCCAGCATGCCCCGAGCATGCCGTCGACAACGCCTATCCGCACGTTCCCATCGACACGATCCTCAAAGAGATCCGCCAGCAGAATACCGGGCCGCGGCATGTCGCCATCCTGGGCGCGGGCATGTCCGGCCTCGTGGCCGCGTATGAACTTCTGAAGCTCAAGAATACCGTGGAGATCATCGAGGCCAGCGGCGGCCACGGAGGGCGTGTTCACACGCATCACTTCAAAGACGGTGCGTACGCGGAGCTCGGAGCCATGCGCGTTCCGATCACACACGACTACACCCATCACTACATCGCCGAGATGGGACTGCGCAAAAAGCTCATCACATTCATCAACAACGTCCAGAACGGCTTCTGGGACATCCACGGTGTCGTGACCCGGCAGACTGCGGCCGGCGTCACGAAGATCTTCGACAATTACGGGCTCTCCGATTTCTTCCGCAAGCTTCCCAGCGGCGGCGCCATCTTCGGCTTCCTCCAGGACAACCTGATCGACGGGCTCACCGAGGAAGAGAAGCAGATGATGTTCGACGGCGTGGCCGGGACGAGGCTGCTCGAGTACCTGAGCGGCGTGAGCCTCGGCCAATTCATCGTCCAGAACGGCGGAGAAGAAGTCCTCGATGTCATCGGCGTCTTCACCAGCCTCGACGTCTGGTGGGACAAAGCGGTGACCATGTACCTGCGCGACGAAATGGTCGGCACCGGCAGTTGCCTGCAGACGCTCGAAGGCGGGATGAGCCAATTGCCGGACGCGCTGTATGAGAAGGTGAAGAAACACATCACCTTCAATCGCGAAGTGAGCAGGATCAAGCTGCTCGAGCGCGGTGTGCAAATCACGACGAGAACACCCGACGAGGAAGGAACGTCGACGACGAAGAAGTACGACTACGTGCTCTGCACGATCCCCTTCTCGGTGATGCGGCTCATCGAGCTCGAGAATCTCAGCTACGCGAAGATGTCGGCCATCCGCGGGATGACCTATGCAAACGCCACGAAAGTCGCACTCGACTGCAAAGAGCGTTTTTGGCAGGAAGGGACGCATCCAATCCTCGGCGGATCATCGACCTCCGATCACATCCAGCGCCAGACGTACTACCCGATGGATCATCTGCCGGTCACCAAGCCGCTTCTGCGCGAAGCTTACCGGCCGACGGTAGAAGGGGCCCGCTACCGCCGCCCGAGCATCCACAGCACGACACCGCAGCCGTCTCCGCCGGCGGCGCTGATGAGGAAACGCGCCGAACCGATGCCCGGCGCGCTCCTGGGCGCCTACTGCTGGGATCAGGACGCCCGGCGCCTCGGGGCGCTGTCGAATGACGAGCGCGCGGAGGTGGTGATCGAGAACGTCAGTCGCTTCCATCCCGAGCTTCGCAAGTATGTCGTCGATCAAGCCTCGGTTGATTGGGAAGAGTACCGTTGGACGGCGGGCGCCTTCGTGATGCTGAAGCCGGGAGAGCTGGAGCGTTTTTATCCCGCGGCCATCCGTCCGGAGGGGCGTCTTTTCTTTGCCGGCGAGCATTGCTCAACCGATCAGGGATGGATTCAGGGGGCCCTCATCGCCAGCCTCCGCGCCGTGTTGCAGATCGTCAGTACGAAATGAGGGGAAACACCCTAAATTGTTTCTACGGCTGAGGTTAAGCGGCATCGATCTCGCACTAGTCAGGGGCGGAGGAACAACCTAATGGCTACCAGAAAAATCCAGGCGACACTGTTGAGCTTCGCGCTCCTTTTGCCTGTCGGAAGTGCATTCGCTCAGACGAACCACTATCGCCACTACCATACCTACCGTCACCACTACAGCCAGACGCGCGGCGCCGTAATCGGAGCCGTGGCCGGTGCGGCCATCGATCACCGCCAGCCACTCAAAGGGGCGTTGATCGGGGGCGTGCTCGGGGAAGGTGTGCAGGCTCTCCGCAACCACAACGCCAAGCGGCACTACCGGCGCTACTAGCCGGCACGGCCGCCGCTGACACAAGGTATGGTGGGGCGTGATGAAACGCCTCACCATCCTTTTCTTGTTCGTCGCCACCGCGGTACAGGCAGCAGCACCAACCCGCCGCTCCATCCTCTCCGAGTTCGCCGACTTCCTGGCGATCCCCAACCTGGCCTCGGATGCGCCCAACATCGCGCGCAACGCCGCCTCGATTCAGGCGATGTTCGAGAAGCGCGGCGTGCCGACACGCCTCCTGACGCTCGAAGGGGCGCCGCCCATCGTGGTCGCTGATCTTCCTTCGCCCGGCGCTACACGCACCATCGCCTTCTACGCCCACTACGACGGGCAGCCGGTCGATCCCTCGCAGTGGAAAAGCGCGCCTTGGGCTCCGGTCATGCGCGACGCTGCCGGAAACGCCGTCGATTGGCGCGACGCAGCAGCGATCGATCCCGAATGGCGTCTCTACGCGCGCTCCGCCGGCGATGACAAGGCTCCCATCATCGCCATGGCCGCGGCGCTCGACACGATGCGCGATGCCGACCGGAAACCGGCCGTGAACCTCCGCTTCGTCTTCGAAGGGGAAGAGGAAGCGGGCTCCCCTCACCTCGCCGCGTACCTGGCCAGATATCCCGACGTCCTTCGGCCCGACGCCTGGATCCTCTGCGACGGCCCGGTCCACCAGAGCCGCCGTGTGCAGCTCGTCTTCGGCGCGCGCGGCGTGGTCGATCTCGAACTGACCGTTTACGGACCGG
>DATLWH010000984.1:0-5377 GCA_035576505.1 Thermoanaerobaculia bacterium
GGCCGCCGACGCGAACGAGAATCGGAATCCCTACCCAAACGGTCAGGATTGGCCACGGAATTCGGCGGTAGACTCCGGGCATTGAACCGGCGCTAAGGAGACACAGCCGAATGGTCCTCATCCCGATGGTGGTCGAGCAGACGAGTCGCGGCGAACGCGCCTACGACATCTACTCCCGCCTTCTCAAAGACAACGTTGTTTTTCTCGGTCAGACGATCGACGATACGGTTTCGAACCTGATCATCGCCCAGCTTCTTTTCCTCGAGGCGGAGAACCCGGAAAAGGACATTTCGATCTACATCAACTCGCCCGGCGGCTCCATCACGGCCGGGCTGGCCATCTACGACACGATGCAATACGTGAAGCCGGACATCCAGACCATCTGCATCGGGCAGGCTGCCTCGATGGCGGCCGTTCTGCTGGCGGCCGGCAAGAAGGGAAAGCGTTTCGCGTTGCCGAACTCCCGCGTGCTCATCCACCAGCCACTCATGCACGGCCTCGGTGGGCAGGCATCGGAGATCGACATCCATGCCAAAGACATCATGAGGATGAAGGCCAGGATGAATCAGATCCTCGCCAACCACACCGGCCAGCCGGTCGACAAAGTCGATCGCGACACCGATCGTGACTACATCCTTCAGGCCGCTGACGCGGTCGAATACGGACTCGTTGATCAAGTGATCTCAAAACGCGAATAAAGCGTGAAATAGGACATCGTTACGGAAGGTGTAGGAATGCTCTCGCGAAGGCTTCACGTTCACGACAGCGCAGCGTAGAATCTAACCACCTCGAAAAGGATCCAACCACCCAATGTCGAAAAAGGGGAACAGCGGCGATGTCCTGCGTTGCAGTTTCTGCAACAAGAGCCAGCGCGACGTCAAGAAGTTGATCGCCGGGCCGACCGTCTACATCTGTGACGAGTGCGTCGACATCTGCCTCGACATCATCGCTGAGGATCGCAAGGACGAGCCGGGCACGATGGAAGGCTCCGGCCAGCTTCCGAAGCCGAAAGAGATCAAAGAGTTCCTCGACCTCTACGTCATCGGCCAGGAGCGGGCCAAGAAGAAGCTGGCCGTGGCCGTCTACAACCACTACAAGCGCATCGACTATCACACGCGCAACAACCGGCAGGACGTGGAGCTGCAGAAGTCGAACATTCTTCTCATCGGTCCCACCGGCACCGGCAAGACTCTCCTGGCTCAGACATTGGCGCGGATGCTCAGCGTCCCCTTCACCATCGTCGACGCCACGACGCTCACCGAAGCCGGCTACGTTGGCGAAGACGTCGAGAACATCATCCTCAAGCTCTACCAGGCGGCCGGGAATGACAAGGACAAGACCCAGCGCGGCATCGTCTACATCGACGAGGTCGACAAGATCTGCCGCAAGGGCGACAACCCGTCGATCACGCGCGATGTGAGCGGCGAAGGGGTCCAGCAGGCGCTGCTCAAGATCCTCGAAGGCACCGTTGCCAACGTTCCGCCGCAGGGCGGACGGAAGCATCCTCATCAGGAGTTCATCCAGATCGACACGACGAACATCCTCTTCATCTGTGGCGGAGCGTTCGTCGGACTGGAGAATGTCATCGAGAGACGGCTGTCATCGACGTCGATGGGATTCGGAGCGAAGATCGCCACGAAGAAAGAGAAGCGCACCGGCGAGCTCCTGGCACAGGTTCATCCCGAGGACCTCATCAAATTCGGACTCATCCCCGAGTTCGTCGGCCGGCTGCCTGTCGTGGCAACTCTCAACGAGCTCGACAAGGGAACGCTGATCGAGATCCTTCGCGAGCCGAAGAACTCGCTCGTGAGGCAGTACCAGACCATCATGGGCTTCGAGAACGTGACGCTGAAGTTCCACGACGACGCACTCGAAGCAATCGCCGAGGAGGCGCTCAAGCGTAACGTCGGCGCCCGCGGCCTCAAGATCATCATCGAAGAGCTGATGCTCGAGATCATGTACACGATCCCGTCGCAGGACGCGATCAGCGAATGTGTCATCACCCGTGAGGTCGTCATCAACCGCAGCCAGCCCATTACGTTGTACCGAAAGGCGGGCTAGCGGTTCAGGGTTGCTGTGGTTGGGTTACCGGGTTGCTACGTTTCAAGGTTGCTGAGCAATCCATCCCGACTTTGCAACCCGTCAACCCCAGCAACTCAGTAACCAGTAACTCAGCGCAGCAGAAGCAACACCGAGGTCCCGACAAACCAAATGCCCAAACAACCTGAAAACACAACGCTACCTCTCGTCCCTCTGCGCGACATGGTCGTCTTCCCGGCGATGATGGCGCCGTTCGTCGTCGGGCGCCGCGCTTCGATCCTCGCACTCGAGGCGACGCTCGCTACATCCGAGAAGAAGATCTTCCTGGCGACGCAGAAGGATCCGAAAATCGACGACCCCTCGATCGGCGAGATCTACCCGATCGGCGTCATCGCCACGGTCGTCCAGAACCTCAAGCTCCCGAATCAGAACGTGAAGGTGATGGTCGAAGGCCTCACCCGCGCGGAAATCATCTCCACCAGCGAGGCGGACGGCTACGTCACGGTCGTGGTACGCGACATCGAAAGCGCCGTACCGCTCACCTCCGAGGTCTCGCAGTACATGCAGAAGCTCGTCGAGATTTTCGAGCAGTACGCGAAGATGTCGCACCACCTGGCTTTCGAAGGTGTGATGTCAACGCTCAAGCTCGACGACCCCGACAGGTTCGCCGACACGCTGGCCTCGCACATCCTGATCACCACACCGGAGAAGCAGCAACTCCTCGAGACCATCTCGCCGTACGAGCGGCTGCAGAAGCTGCAGGACTTCCTCGAAGTCGAGATCGAGAAGATCAATATCGACAAGCGCATCAATTCCAAAGTCAAGAAACAGATGGAGCGCGCGCAGAAGGAGTACTACCTCAACGAAAAGATCAAGGCGATCCACCACGAGCTGGGCCGCAAGGACGATCGCTCCGATGAGGTCGAAGAGCTCCGCCAGAAGATCGAAGAAGCGGGCATGCCGAAGGAGACGAAGGAAAAGGCTCTCCAGGAGCTGAAGCGTCTCGAGGCCATGCCAGGCGTCTCCGCCGAGGCAACGGTCTCCCGCAACTACATCGAGTGGCTCGTCTCCGTTCCCTGGAAGAAAACAACCAAAGAGATCAAGGACATCGATCTCGCCGAACAGATCCTGAACGAGGACCACTACGGCCTCGACAAGATCAAGGAGCGCATCCTCGAGTTCCTGGCCGTTCGTCAGCTTGTCAAGGGGCCGAAAGGAACGATCCTCTGCTTCGTCGGACCTCCGGGCGTCGGGAAGACTTCATTGGCGAAGTCGATCGCACGCGCCACCGGGCGTAAGTTCGTTCGCCTCTCCCTCGGCGGTGTTCGCGATGAGGCGGAGATCCGCGGTCATCGGCGTACCTACATCGGCGCTTTCCCAGGACAGATCATCCAGCGGATGAAGAAGGCAGGGACGATCAACCCAGTTTTCCTTCTCGACGAAGTCGACAAGATGTCGATGGATTTCCGCGGCGACCCCTCGGCTGCACTGCTCGAGGTGCTCGATCCGGAACAGAACAACGCCTTCACCGATCACTACCTCGACGTCGAGTACGACCTTTCCAAGGTCATGTTCATCGCCACCGCCAATGTGACCCACACCATCCCGGCACCGCTCAAGGATCGGATGGAGATCATTTCGCTCTCCGGGTATACGCATCTCGAGAAGCTAGCCATCGGTAAGCAGTTCCTGGTGCCGAAGCAAAAGCAGGAGCAGGGCATCGACGAGAGTCAGGTCGATTTTCTCGACAACGCCATCGAGGAGCTGATCGACTCCTACACTCGCGAGGCCGGCGTCCGCAGTCTCGAGCGCGAAATCGGATCGGTACTGCGCAAAGTCGCGCGCCAGGTCGTGAAGCAGGGCCCTGACATCAAGACGACGATGGATCGCGCCAAAGTCCGCGAGCTCCTCGGCAAAGCCAAGTTCCGTTCGCAGCAGATCCACGACAAGAGTGAGATCGGCCTGGCTACCGGCCTGGCGTGGACGGAAGTCGGTGGAGAGATCCTGTCGACGGAAGTGGCGATCTCGCGCGGAAAGGGTAATCTGATCCTCACTGGCAAGCTCGGCGACGTGATGCAGGAATCGGCGCGCGCCGCGCTTTCCTACGTACGCTCGCGGGCGGAGCTGTTCGGCCTCGACGCCGACTTCCACGCCACCATGGACATTCACATCCACGTCCCCGAGGGAGCGATTCCGAAGGATGGCCCCTCGGCCGGCATCACCATGGCCACGGCACTCCTTTCCGCCGTCACCCGCATTCCGGTTCATCGCGACATCGCCATGACCGGCGAGATCACGCTGCGCGGCAAGGTGCTGCCTGTCGGCGGCGTGAAGGACAAGATCCTGGCCGCAGCCCGCGCCGGCATCACACGCATCATCCTTCCGGCGGAGAACGAGCGAGACCTCGAGGAGATCCCCTCAGACGTCCGCGAGAAGATGGAGTTCAATCTCGTCGAGTCGATGGATCAGGTCGTCATCCATGCTCTCGACGGCACAATCGTCCCTCTCGCAAAGAAGCTTCCCGAAGCCGAGAGCGCACTGGCTACCGAGCCGCCGATTCATTGAGGGGTGTGGGAGTGGGGAGTGGCGAACGGAGCCCAACGCTCTTCGTCACTCCTGCTCCTCTCTCCCTCCCCCCGTAACTCCCTACCTCACCTGCTCACACTCCCCACACGAACTCCCATGGCACGGATGTTCCATTCCATGCCCTTCGTGACCATCCCTTGACCGGCGGCGGAGAATACCGGCACAATCCTCATCGTTAACCTCCAAAACTACCCAAATCTACCTCTTCGCAGTACCTCTGCTTTTGCATTTCCCTAACCAAGACATCAATTGGATATCCGAACAGTCGAGTTCCACCGGGCGGCGTACAAGGCCGACGACTTTCCGACTGACCGCAGGCCGCAATTTGCGATGGTCGGTCGCTCCAACGTCGGAAAGTCGAGCCTCATCAACGCCGTCCTGAAACGGAAAGCAGTTGCCCGTGTAAGCCAGACTCCGGGAAAGACGCAGGCCATTCAGTTCTATCTGATCAACGATCGCTTCTACATCGTCGACTTCCCCGGGTATGGCTACGCCAAAGTTCCGAAGGACATCGCTCGTTCGTGGGGTCAACTCGTACGCGGCTACCTGGAGAGCGCCGATGCTCTCCGGCTGATCTTTATTCTGCTCGATGTCCGGCGCACTCCCAGCCCCGAAGATCGTCAAATGCACGACTGGACCGTTGCATCCGGAATCGATGAACGTATCCTCATGACCAAGAGCGACAAACTGTCGAAAAACCAGCTCACGAAGAGCCGCACGGCCATCGCCAAAGAGCTCCAGATTACCGAAG
>DATLWH010000985.1:0-7581 GCA_035576505.1 Thermoanaerobaculia bacterium
CACGGGCGTCGACATGATCGTCGACGACACGCCGGAAGCGGTCATACTCTCCGGCTTCGATCCGATCCGCCGCGAGATCGCACGGATTTCCCTCGAGCGGCTCATGCAGGACGGGCGCATCCATCCGGCCCGCATCGAGGAGCTGGTCGAGAAGGTCCGGCAGGAGCTCGATCAGAAGTTGTTCGAGGAAGGGGAGGCCGCGGCCTTCTCGCTCGGCATCACCGATATTCATCCCGAGGTTCTCAGGCTCCTCGGCCGGCTCCGCTATCGCACGTCCTACGGTCAGAACGTACTGATGCACTCGCTGGAAGTGGCACAGCTGGCCGCGCTCATGGCCATCGAGCTGGGCGTCAACGACACCATCGCCAAGCGGGGCGGATTGCTCCATGACATCGGCAAGGCCATCGACCGCGAGATGGAAGGAACACACCTCGAGCTCGGACGCCAGGTGCTGGAGAAGTACGCCGAGAAGCGCGAGATCATTCACGCCATGGAGTGCCACCACGGCGACTACGACCCCACAACGGTCGAGGCCGTGCTGGTCAACGCGGCCGATGCGCTCTCCGCGGCACGTCCCGGCGCGCGGCGCGAGATCCTCGAGAACTACGTCCACCGTCTCGAACGGCTCGAAGGCATTGCCAACTCGATGGAAGGCGTTTCCAAGAGCTTCGCCATCCAGGCAGGGCGCGAGCTTCGCATCATCGTCAACGCCGAGAAGATCACGGACGAGCAGTCGATCTGGCTATCGAAAGACGTCGCCCGCAAGATCGAGGCCGAGCTTCAGTACCCCGGTCAGATCAAGGTGACCGTGATCCGGGAGATGAGGGCGGTCGACTATGCGAAGTGAGGTTGCTCAGTTGCTGGGTTGCTCGGTTGCCGAGTGCGACCGCAGCAACTCAGGAACCCAGCAACACAGCAACCTATGATCAACATTCTTTATATCGGTGATGTCGTCGGCCAGCCGGGACGGAAGGCGCTCCATCAGAAGCTGAATCACGTCGTCGATCGGGAGAAGATCGACTTCACGATCGTCAACATCGAAAACGCCGCCGGCGGCTTCGGTGTCACGGAAGCGATCATGGAGGAGCTGTCGGAGCTCCCCATCAACGCCTACACATCGGGGAATCACATCTGGGACAAGAAAGACTTCGTCGACAACTACGATCATTACGATCATGTGATCCGTCCGGCGAACTATCCACAGGCCAATCCCGGCAAGGGACGCGTGATCCGGCAGACGGCGGCCGGCGTGAACGTGGCCGTCGTCCAGCTCATGGGGAACGTGTTCATGCCCCCTTGCGACAACCCGTTCTACGTCATCGAGCGGGAACTGAAGGAGATCGGCGACGCGGCGAAAGTCATCGTCGTCGACATCCATTGCGAGGCTACCTCGGAGAAGCAGGCCATGGGCAGGCATCTCGACGGCCGTGTTTCCGTGGTCGTCGGTACGCATACTCACGTGCCGACGGCGGATGAACGCCTCCTGCCCAACGGTACCGCGTTCCAGACCGATGTCGGGATGACAGGCGCCTACGACTCGGTCATCGGGTTCCGTCCTGACGAGGTGCTTTACCGCTTCCTGATGAACACGCCGAAGAAGCTGGAAGTGGCCAAGCGCGACATCCGTCTCACCGGCGCGATGATCGAAGTCGACGAGACGACCGGCCGGGCCACGCGCATCGTGCGGATCCAAGAGAGAGTCGAGGAGTAGTGCGCCTCGGTGTGATCACGCTCGGCCATGTTCATGCCGAGGAACTGACCGCGCTCACGCCCCACCTCCAGCATCTCGAACAGCTCGTACTCGACGTCCCTTTTGACGATCCGCTGTCGAAACATCGGGCGGAATTGAACCGCGCCGTCGATGCGGCATCGGACGACTGGCTTCTCATCGTGCGCGAGCGGGAAGTTGTCGATGAGGCCATCGCCCGTGAGATCACCGATGCCATGCGCGCGCAGAACGCCTGGGGGTTCCGGATCCGCTCGGTGCCGATGTACGCGGGCAAGCCGCTGCGGATCGGCGTGAACGATGGCGAGCTGCGCCTCTTTCACCGCCGCCATCTCCTGCGCCGCGGCGAGTTGGGTGTGCAGGGGACGGTCGTGCGATTGAACAACGTGCTTCGTTCGATGAGCTTCGATTCTTCGGAGGAGCATCGCCAGTACCTTGCCAAGAATGGAGTGCCGCATTCACTGCTGCGGCGACTGCTCCTCTTCGCACATCACGCCATCGTCACCCGCGCGCACGACGCGAACACGTTGCGATACCTGTGGATCGAGGCGGGGTATGACCAGGGAAGGGAGTCGGGAGTCGGGGGTCGGGAGTCGTCGAAAACCTGACTGTCAGAGGTTGCTGAGTTCCTCGGTTCCTAAGTGGCTGGTAATGTGTTGGTGTCGCACTGTGCAACCCAGCAACTGAGCAACCCAGTAAGATCTTCTCCGACCCGATACCCGCCCGACAAACGACTCCCTCTCACACCAACTGCGGCTGAAACGACGGTTTCCCGTTCGAGATCGCGCGCAACGTTCCATTCGCGCGGAACTGGCGTGGCGACATGCCGAAGCGCTCGCGGAACTGCTGGCGGAAGTAGTTCTCCGAATCGAAGCCGCAGCGGCGGGCAATCTGGGAGATGCGCAGGTTGCCGCTCTTCAGCAGGCGCGCCGCCTTCTCCAGACGTTTCTCTTTGAGGAAGTGGCTGAGCAGGCGGCCGGTAATTCGGTGAAAGCGTCCGGAAACGTACTGCCTTGTGTAGCCAAGCTCCTTCGTGACGGCTTCCACGGTCAATTCCTCGTCGGCGCGAACACGGCGACGGACCGTCTTGATCAAAGCGCGTAAGAGGCCATCCATCTCGTGCCCTCCTCGTTGAAGCGCCGGGCCAGCCGCTGTACTCTTCCTGTACAGCAGCCCGGTCCGGCCATTAATCGATTTAATTGTGTCGCCATCATAGTCCAAAAACAGCAAAGAGGGCAGATTGGAAGACTCCAGCTTCTTGAGGAACATCACACTTTTCGCTGAATTCGACGCCGAGGAGATCGACGCCGTCGGCCGTTCAATGGTGCGGAGCCACTTCGCACCGGGAGACACGATCCTCGAGGAAGGCAACGCCAACCGCGCCCTGCACGTACTCAAGAGCGGCCGGATCCGCGTGTTCCGCCGTGTGAACGACAGTGAGGTGCCGCTCTGCGATCTCGTTGCCGGTCAGACATTTGGTGAGCTGTCCATCATCGAAGACGGCTTCGCCTCCGCAACGCTTCGCGCCGTGGCCGACACCGAGGTGATGTCGTTGCCCATGCAACCGCTGGCGCTGTTCTTCATGCAGCACCCCGCTGCCGCCAGCAAGTTCTGGCGCGCCATCGCCGTCGATCTCCGCCGCCGTCTGTTGCATACGAACGACGTCGTGCGCAGCTATTTCGAGATCAATCAGGCGCTCGTCGACAACCCGACATTCCGCGAGGCCTACGCGATGTGCAATCGGTGAGGGGGTCGGGTGTCGGGTGTCGGGTGTCGGGGGTCGGAGGGGCTGGCGCGAGCCGATGCTCCACTCTCCGACACCCGACACCCGACTCCCGTAAACTCTCCCCATGAGCTTCGCGCCGATCCAGAAAGAAGTCGACGACTACATCTCCCAGTTCAAGGAAGGCTATTTCCCGCCGCTCTCGATGCTGGCGCGATTGACGGAAGAGTTGGGCGAGCTCGCGCGCGCCCTGAGCCACGATGCGGGGTTCAAGAAGCCGAAGGTCGGAGAGGCTAAAGGCGAAGTTTCCGAGGAGCTGTCCGATCTGATCTTCGTCGCCGTCTGCCTCGCCAACTCCCTCGGCATCGATCTCGACCAGGCTTTCGGCGCCGCGATGACGAAGTATCGCGTACGGGATGCCGATCGCTGGACCAGGAAGTGAGCGCCCCGGGAGTCGGGGGTCGGGAGTCGGGAGTCGGAGAGAGTCGCTGGTACGCTCCGACTCCCGACCCCCGACCCCCGACCCCCGACTCCCGCGGGTCGTCCCGCATGCTACGATCTACCTGATGCGTCCGCTTTTCCTCGCACTCGTGCTCGCGCTCCTCAGCGTGTCTCTGCAGGCGCAGGTGCATCTCATCGTCAAAGGAGACGGGAAGAAGGTCATTTCGAACTTCGGCTCGGCGTCGTCGGCTCACGGGAACGACTGGAACTGGTGGGCCAAGAAGCGCAACCGGCACTCCAGTTACGACGCCTACATCGAACGCTATGCCTCCCAGTATCGCGTCGATCCCATCCTCGTCCGGGCCGTCATCCAGGTCGAGTCCGATTTCAATCCCCGTTGCATCTCCAACAAGGGAGCCAGGGGCCTGATGCAGCTCATGCCCGAGACGGAACGCCAGTACGGTGTGCGCAACGTCTTTGACCCTGAGGACAATATCCGCGCCGGCATCCACAACCTCGCCGATCTGCTGGGACGCTACCGCGGCGATCTCAGTCGTGTCCTGGCCGCATACAACGCCGGCGAGGGGGCGGTTGCGAAGTATCGCGGCATCCCTCCCTACGAAGAGACGATGACCTACGTGAAGCGAGCCTTGACGGTCTACTACGGCTCGCCCTACGGGGAGGCCACATTCTTCGCCGGCGGGCGCGGGGGACGTAAGCTGAAGGGCGGATTCGGCGCGGGCGTGCAGCCGATCGTGGCCATGCTCCCCGGCATGCGTTACCTCGGCACCCGTTAGCGGCCTGGCCGGCACGGCCGGCAGCGTTGGTTGCCCAAGGCCCGGCCACCATCGGCGACCGATGATTCTGTCGCGCGGACCGGAAGTGCTGCACGGTTCGCCGTCCTGCCGCTGTACAATCCGCCCAGGAATGCCCGAACGAGATCCTGTCGTCGCCCCGCCGTTCGACCAGGGCGTCTTCCTCCTGCATTACAACCGCGGACGTGAAGCGTTTCAGGAGGCCAGGTACGCTGAGGCCCGGCGAGAGCTGGAGAATGCGCAGAGGCTTCGCCCTGACGATGCCGACGTGCTCAATCTTCTCGGTCTCGTCTATTTCAAAACGAACGCCTTCCCGGAAGCCGAGGTCATCTATCGCCGGCTGGCGCATGAGAATCCGAACGTTTTCATTCTCCACTCGAACCTCGGGCTGATCCTCTTCAAACAGGGGAAGCTCGACGAGTCGGAGCAATACCTGCTGCGCTCCATCGAGCTGCGCCCCAACTACGCCAAATCCCATCTGTACCTCGGCCTGCTCTACCGCCAGCGCCGCAAATTCGCCGCCGCTCTCGAACATCTTCGCTTTGCCGGCGCCGACAAGATCGTGCGCGAGGTGGAGGCGGAGATGCGGCCGCAGGGCTCGGTACCGGCGCCGGCGGTCACGCTCGTACAGCGCCGCGATACGCAGAAACTCACCACGCAGAAGATCGTTCCCCTCAAGGACTCCCGTGACATGCAGCCGCTGATGACCCAGCCGGGCAGGGTAGCGATGCCGCCCCCCGCGGCCGCGGCGCGAGTACCCGACACCGCGCACACCGCCGCCCGCAAGCTGCAGGACGCGGTCGATGAGACGCAGCTTGCCGAAGAGAAACGGATCGACCTCGGCCACAAGATCGAAGGGGCGTCGAAGACCTTCACGCTCCACGAGAACGGATTCCTCGAGATCAACTTCGGCCGCAGCGTTCACGTCAAGCGCGGCACGGTGTCGAGCTACTCCGGGAATCTCAAGTTCGTCGCCGAATCAGGCCTTCTCGGTACGACTGCCCAGACGCTGGTCAAAGCGGTCGGTCAGGGAAAGATATTCGTCTATGAGAAAGGGCGTAAGACGTTTCTGCTCGACCTCAACGAAGAATTCATCTACGTCGAAGGCAGCAATCTCCTGGCGCTCGAAGACACGCTCACCTACCGCGTCGAGCCGATCTATGACGGCACGTATCAGCGCAAGATCGACACTGTGAAGATTTTCGGCAAAGGCTCGCTGGCCATCTCCACCCATATCGAACCGCTCACGCTCCGTGTCACGCGCGAATATCCGCTGTCGATCTCATCGAACGCCCTCGTGGCCTGGACCGGCAACGTGATCCCGACCGTGATGGACGACAAATCGCTCGAGAATGTAATGATCGAGAATGTGGACGAAGCCGGCTTCAAGATTCGCTTCGAGGGCGACGGTGTAGTCGTCAGCGAACAATAACCGCTACCGTAACGTTTGTTACTGTTCCACAAGTACAATCTGCACTCTATGGCAAAAAGCGAAAAAATCCGGCCTGTCCCGCAGCCTGACTCCTGGGCCAAGATCACGGTCGTATTGCTCGACCGGCACGTGGCGTATCTCGACCGGATCGCGGTCGATATCCGTCTGGAGCATGGTTTTGCCATCTCCCGCGCGGAACTGATCCGCTCTCTGATTGAAGCAGCGAGCCGGAGCGGATTGGTTCTCTCCGACTCCGCCGACGTGAAGGAGATGGTGGAGATGCTGCGCAAGGTCTGGAGCGGCGGCAAGCGACGCCGGCGCTAGCGTTTCCAGAGCTTCTGCGATGGAATCCGCAGCGCGCGATTGAACTTCGACGACGCGTTTTCCCACGCCACGATCTCCGTCAGCTCCACGATGGCGTCGTCGTCGAAGCGTTCGCGCACGCGCGCGAACAGCTCGTCCGTGACCTCTCGCCCCGTGATCGTCATCGCGTCCGCGAGCTCCAGTACCAGCCGCTCGTGACGATCGAAGAGCGATGACGACTCCCACTCCGGCAATGCCAGGAGCTTCTCATCCGTGATGCCGAGCGCGCTGCCGACCGCAGCGTTGATGTCCTGTCAGAACTCACAGCCGTTCAGGAAGGCAACGCGCCGGTTGATCAGCGCCGTGAGCCGGCCGTCGATCAACCCTGAGGCATCGAGGCCGCTCCACATCATGCGGACGCCCTTGAAGATCGACGGACGCCGCGCGTAGATGAGGTGATTCAGCAGCGGCGCCCCCCACCGTTTCGACTGCGCTTCCAGCACAGCCCGGTTGGAACGATCGAGTTGACTGACCTCGGCATCAGGTATGCGCGCCATCGGTTCCCTCGGTTTTGAATTTCCGGCATCGTACACTTCCCGGTCATGCCCGAGTTGCCCGAGGTCGAGTTGTACTGCCGCTACTTCGCGCGTCATGCGCTGCATCAGCGCGTGGCCCGCGTGCGCGTGCTCGATGAGCGGATCCTCGGCGTACGCAAACCGGCCCTCATGCGGGCGATCGCCGGACATGAATTCACGCGCGTCCGCCGGCACGGCAAACACCTCTTCGCCGATGCCGGCTCCTCCTGGCTGCACATCCACTTCGGCATGAGCGGCGATCTATTCTGGTATCCCGACGGTGCCGGTCAGCCGCGGTTCGCGCGCGTCGTTCTCGATTTCGAGGGCGGCGGCCGGCTGGCCTACGACGACATGCGCCTCTTCGGAGTCGTCGATGTCACGCCCGACCCTGACGCCTTCATCACCGAACATCGGCTCGGTCCTGATCCGCTCGATCCGGCCTTCCGGCTGGCCGTCTTCCGGCGCATCGTGGCTGGGCGGCGCGGTGCCGTAAAGTCGCTCCTGATGTCACAGGACATCATCGCCGGGATGGGCAACCTCTATGTCGATGAGACGCTGTACCGCGC
>DATLWH010000986.1:0-6043 GCA_035576505.1 Thermoanaerobaculia bacterium
CAACCCGGTACTTGAAGGTTGAGGTCTTTGGCGATCAGATCGATGCGCACGCCTTGATTCAAACGCTCCGGCACGTCGTGATCAGGAACGACGGAAGCAGTATGCAGCGCGAAGAGTTGTCCGTTGATGTCCACGGCCGCCGCGCCGGACGAGCCTTTCCCGGAGCTCGTGGTGTATCGCACTCGTGTTTTCGTGGGATCGGGGCCTTTGCACCTGCCGATGTCGAACTGCAGCGGCGCTTTCTCAGGATGCTGGTGAAGGATGATGCGTCGATCCGGAGCGACTTCGATCGCCTCCGGCAGGTGCAACCACCCGCGTCGCCTGCCGCCGCTCAAACGTAAGGGCAGCGTCCCGACTCGCCGCGAAAGGCGGATCACCGCGAAGTCGTAGCGCGTTCCTGCATCAGGGGGACACTCCTTCTGCCCTTCCCACGGCAACGGCTCCCGCGCGTGAACGAGCCAATCCTGGCTGGCGGCGGTGACGCCGAGAAACGTGTCGCTCCTGCCCGCGACGAATGGCAGATGTGGCTCTGGCCTGGCGAGGTAATCGAAAAAACAGGAGATGAGCTCACCCTTGACCCTAGGCCGGATCATGCCGTCGTCCCTCTGGAGGAATGGCTCCAGAACATGATAGCTCGTCATCACCAGGTCCGGCCCGATAAGGAAGCCCGACCCACGGAGGATATTGTGAGGCTCGCCGAGTCCGATCGCACAGATGGTGCGGGAGACGTTCTGCAGATCGCGCACGAAGTCATCCGAGCCAAAGAACGCTTCGCGTTCGTGGGTATACGCCTGCAAGGCGGCCTCATCGCTCAACCGCCGTCCGTCGAGGATGTACGCGAGCGCCAGGGCAACGGCGCTGTTCGGCAACGACTCCCGGCGAAGATGGCTGATGACATCGGTGAGTCGTCTGGCGTCGCGCATGGCGGAGACGACCGCGTGCGCAAACGTCGAGGCGTCGCCGACCGTTTCGGCTAAATCGCGGACGCTGTCGTCTCCAAGGAATGAACCCGCGAGCGACCGGATCTCGGCCGTACCGACTTCGCGTGCCAGAAGCTCCGCGAAGTCCGCGACCTGTTCGTTCGTGAACGCAGGGACCGTGGTGTCCACGACAGTCATCTGACGTATCCGTGTTCGATGAAGCCCCTGAGCATGACGACCACTAGCGGCGCCCCCTGTGTAGGAGTGCTGTGAAACCGAACTTCCATACCCCGGCTACTTCGGTACGGAACGGGGTAGGAAAAGTCGGCCCCGCGACACTCCTTCTTTGGAGGATACGCTTTTGACACGCTTGTTTGACCAGCAGTCGCACGATCAGGATGGCCAGACATTATCGTCGTCACTTACTACCGCATTCGTTCCGAAAAGGCGAAAAGACATCATTGAATCTCACCCAAAAACGGGCGGCTGAACGCCTGTAAGCCGGCTTCGCGCCTCAAGAGGAGTGCCATGACAAACTCCAACGATTCCCGCGACACTCATTGGTTTCTCGATCGAATGCCGCCGAAGGTGGTGGTCGATTACACGCTGCGGGGCGACCCCGTCATGCGGCTTCTCGGAATTGCGGCCGACCGCGCCATAGTCGACATCGACAACGAGCTGATGGCGCGGCCTGACGCCGATCACGCCGCGCTCCGGGCCGCGCTGGCGTTCGCCACTGCCGCCGCGGCTAACCTCGCCGAGCTAGGAAACAAGGCGAGCCTGAGCGACGACGAGAAGGCGGCGCTGGACCTTTACATTCTGCTCGTGGCGAGACCGGCCATCTTTGTTCGCGACGGGCGTGTCGCGGAACGGCCGGAGAACTGGAGGGAGATCGCGCGAGACGCGGAGCTCCTGCCTGACATTATTGCCGGCGTCGGCCGCATCGAAAGCGCCGCCCGCGCCCCAACGGGCACGGGCTTTCTCGTAGCGGAGCGGCGCATACTCACCAACAATCACGTCGTCTGCGCGCTCTTGCATCTTCCAGTGGACGCATGGTCGTCATCGGCGGGGACGTACGCCGAGGCATGCGACCAAGCCAACGAGGCGTGGCGGGACGAACAGGCCCGGCCGAGGTTCGAACTGCGCGGCGAGTTCGGATCGGCCGCCTCGTCTGTGGTGAGGATTCGTAAGATTCTTGGCCACCATCTCGAGGTCGACATGGCCATTCTGGACCTGGACGCCAACCCTGCCGGCAGCGAGTTGCTTCCGCTTCACGCTTCCGAGCCCGCTTCGTTCCGTGGGAGGCGCATCTACAGTGTCGGCTATCCGACCCAGGCCTCATGGGACACGCCGCTGCACGTGCTACAGCGTGTCTTCGGCAGCGATCCAGCCAGTCTTGGCACGAAGCGATTCTCACCGGGAGTGGTGACGGATTGGGACGGCTCCAACACGTTTGGCCACGACGCATCGACGCTGGCGGGCAGTTCTGGGTCGGCCATCGTTGATTTCGAGGACCGCCGGGTGGTCGGTCTCCATTTCATGGGTCAGTACAAGACGAGGAATTACGCGGTTCCGTTGTTCAAGTTTCGCGATGATCCGCTGCTCGTAAGCAACGAGATTTCCTTCGCTTGAGCCCGAACATGCGCGCACACGCAATCGTCATCGGAATCGATCAGTATGAGAAATCCGAGTGGTGTCTCAGTGGCGCGGTTCGCGACGCAGTCAAGTTCGCGCAGTGGGCCTTGAAAGACGGCGGCGTTGCGCCCGGCGATCTCACGCTGTTGCTGTCGCCCCTGACGGCCGATCCTCCTGCCGATGATGCGGCGCTCGCACCGCTGGCAAAGCCGGCGACGCGCAGCGCAATCGCGAAGGTTCTCTGGGATTGCCAGAGCGGCGCGGGCAAGAACGTCGACCGCCTCTGGTTTTACTACGCGGGCCACGGCCTGGCCCCTCCAGGCAGCGCGACGGATGCCGGACCACTGGTCGTTCCCGCCGACGTCACGGATCTCGATTTCTACGTCAACTTCGAGCCTCTGGGCCTGGAGACGTTTCGCAGCGCCATGCAGAATGTGTTGCCGCAGCAGCAGTTCTTCTTCATCGATGCCTGTCGCGACGTTCTCCCTCTCACCGGCAACAAAATCCTGACACAGCAACTGCTCTGGGACGTGCGCGGCATCGACGACGATTCACTCTCGACGCAGGCGGTGTTCCTATCCACGACAGCGGGGCAGCGGGCGAAGGAGATTCGCGGAGAAGGACTGTTCGGACGTGCACTCATCGCGGCACTCCGCGGCCTGGGTCCCGAGCTTCTGCCTCCCCCTTCCCCAGGCGCGCTTCCGCGGCATCGTCTCCTGTTTGACCAACTCGTGAAATTCGTGCGTGATGCGGTGAAGCGAGGCCTCGACGAGCTCCCGCAAGCCGACGCGGCGGCGCGAAAAGGCATTCCGTACGCACGAGTCAGCCGCCTCACCGGAGACATCACCGTCGCAGAATTCGATGCCGCCTCGCTTCCGAAGGCAAAGATCGGCGCGATCGTCGAGCCAGCGCCGGCTCGGAGCGTTGCCAGGATCGATTTCCTGCGGTGGGATGAGGACGACAATCAGTGGGTGCTGCGCACGACGAATCCCGCGCCGGCCTTGCCGCCTCTTCCAGAGGTGGCGATGTTCGAAATTCGCGGCGGCAGTCACTACATGCACGTTGAGGCCACGGGGTACGAGACGTATGATCGTGAGATCCTCGTGTACGAAGAGGACAAACGATTCCCCATCAAATTGAAGAAGGCCGACGCGACGGAACCGCCAGCCATTTGCGGGGGCTCTGAAAGGCTCGGCCCGGGTGCGAACCTGGAGTCATTCGGCGATGTGTCGTTCGAGATCGAAGTTCCTCAAACGACCACTGGCGCGATCGACGTCTCTTGTCCTGATCGGTTGGCGCGGCTGGCGGTGTACGACGGTGGTGGTAACGAAAAAGCGCTCGGTTACAGCTCGATCCATGTCGACACGCTGACGCCCGGTCCCTACAAGGTGACGGCCGCGCTGACCTCGGCGGATCGCGTGGAACGAACGATCACCGTGCGCGCCGGCGAGACGGAACGCGTCCCGATCGATGTCGCGGCGCCGCCCGTCAGTCAGGCGGTGGAGAAGGTTCTCGCCGAGATCAATATCCGTGCCGGGGGCGGTTACGCACATCCGTCAGAGAACTTCGGCCCCGTCGCGAACATGCGTCTCGCGTCCGTGCTCGCGTATGCCGCGTGGGCGTCTCGGTGGCCGGAGGAAGCTGGCTTTCATCACCTCCGGGCACTGGGAGTTGATCCGTTGCCAGGGCTTTCGCCCGAAGGGAGCGCTTTGCAGGTACTTCTCGCCGATGCAACGGCCGAAGGCGGTCCGATGAAGCGGTACCACGTGCGGACGCAGCAGGGAGAGGTGGAGCTCGTGCCTCTGCCGAAGGTCCCCAATGCCGTTCAGGGATCGGCGATCCTCCCTTCCAGGCCCGCGCGCGTACGGGTGGAAATGCCCGGCTTCGCCGCCGCCTCATTCGCGGTGGCGCTGCTGCCGAAGTTCGTCACGGTGCTCGTCGTCTCACTCGAAGAGGACGGCGACATGGAGGTGCAGCAGCATCTGAATCCGATCGACATGACGCGGTCGGTTTCGCCCATCTTCGGTCTACCCCTTCCCGATGACGTACGCCTCGTCGAGATCGCAAGCCGCGCTCTCGAGCACCGCGACGCACTCGACTCGGACGAGTTCGAGGGATTGCTCACCGCCAAGCGCTCGAACCCGATGCTCGGCGTGATCGCTGGATACCGCATGTTCGGTACGACTCGGGCAGAGGATTTTGTAGAGCCTAAGCCTTGGGGAGGTTCCGCGCTGTGGAACATGGTCGATTCCTTTGATGGTCTACCAGACGTACACGTCCTCGCTGGCCTCTACGATCCGGAACGCAAGGACGAGCACTTCGAGCGAGCCATGCAGCGCGGCACGCCGGTAATCGCGGAAGGATTCTGGACGCTGCTGCAGTGGATGACGGTGCAGGCGATGGAGAAGAACGCGCCGCCGCCAGCGCTGAGCGAGAGTGTGCTTCCCATCGCGTGGACGGCGTTCAGCGAGCCGTCACGCGCCGCGCGCGCCGACGCACTACGCATTGTCACGGCGGCGGGGCAGACACGCTTTGGCGACTCGACGCGCGACGACGTACTGGCCACTTCCGCGCGCGCGGTAGGGCTTCTGAGCATTCGCGGACGGCATGTCAAGAGCAGCGCGTTCCTCATCGCGCCGCGACTTATTGTCTGTCCGCTGTACATGGCGCGCGCATTGGGGGACGAGCGCGACGACGGCAGGTGGACGCTGAAGGAGGAGGCGCACGTGGAGTTCGACATCCGCGAACCGAAGAGAGCGCACGTGATCGGTCGCGTCCTGCGTACGCTGCGACCGGCAGGCACCGACAAGGTGGCCGGCGGCGCACTGGAGCGGGATGTGCTCGACGATTGTTGGCCGGTGGTCGTCGAGCTGACGGAAGAGGCTATGGCACGGCCGCTGTTGATCACGCCAGAGCCGCCCGACATTGGCCAACCGGTCGCCGTGATCGGTTTCCCGCACGACAATGTGCACTACGGCAGCGGAGCCTTTGCACAACATTTCGCCGGCTCGTCCGGAGAGAAGCATGTGATGTGGGGCTCCGTCGTGCGCGCTCCAGAACAGAGTTGGACTTTCGATTATGACTGCTTTACGACTGCAGGCACGGGCGGTGGACCCGTCATCAACGTCGAGAACGGAGCGGTGTTCGGCATGCACGTTGCCGGTCTGCTGCCTCAGGAGGATGGACGTAGGCGCGGCGTGGCGTTGGCATTCAAACATCTAATCTGAGAGCTAACTGGCTGTGGCGCCTGGACTCGAACCAGGGACCACCGGATTAACAATCCGGCGCTCTACCAACTGAGCTACACCACAGTATCCGGCGCGAGGGGCGGCATGGTCGCTGATGGACTCCTCGCTGTCAACCGGCGGGGTTCATCGAATATTTGACGCTTCAGGGTCTGTTCACTACACTCGCCAATCCTTCTGAATGGGCGACGTAGCCAAGTGGTAAGGCAGAGGTCTGCAAAACCTCCATTCGCCGGTTCGACT
>DATLWH010000987.1:0-6423 GCA_035576505.1 Thermoanaerobaculia bacterium
CAGCTCTTCCGGTGACAGCCCTGAAGGGCGATAGACGACATGGCGCGTGTCGTACAGGTCCCAGTTCCGCGTCTCGATCCGGTCGCTGGCCGCCATTTCCGTGAACAGCGCGGTACCGGGATACGGCGTGAGAATGTGGAAGGTGGCCGTGGTCAGTCCGGCCTGGACGGCCCACTCCACGGTGCGGGGGAAGACGTCACGGTCCTCTCCGTCGAGACCGAAGACGAAGCTGCCGTTGATCATGATGCCGAGGCTGTCGAGCCGGCGCACCACGTCGCGATAGCTGCGGCCGAGGTTCTGGCGCTTGCCGGCGCCCGCGAGGCTGCTGCTGGAGAGCGTTTCGAATCCGACGAACAGGCTCCGCAGCCCGGCGGCCGCGGCTTCTTCGATCAGGTCGTCGCGCAGAATCGAATCGACGGTTGCGGCCCCCTGGAAGACCCGGCCCATCCCTCTCATGCCGCGGAACAGAGCGCGTGCGAACCGCGGATTCCCGAAGAGGTGATCGTCGAGAAAGTAGAGATGTCTGCCGGGAAGGCGGGCAATTTCAGCGAGTGCGTCGTCCACGAGCTGCGTGTAGAAGGTGCGCCCTCCCGAGAAGAAACCGTCCTTGTAGCAGAACGTGCAATGGTGGGGACATCCTCGGGAGACGACAATCGAGTTCGGGACCAGGTACCGGTGGCGCTGAATGAGATCCCGCCGAATAGGGGGAAGGCCCTCCAGGGTGCGCACGGACGACTCATAGCGCCGCCGCGGCGTCCCTGCCGCAAGGTCCTCGAGGAATCGGGGGAAGGTGTGCTCGCCCGGTCCGAGGAAGATCGTGTCCGCGTGCGGTGCTGCCTCGTCCGGCAGCGAGGTGACGTGGAGGCCGCCGAGAGCGACGTAGGATCCGCGCGCACGATAGTGGTCCGCGATCCGGTACGCGCGATAAGCGTTGGTGATGTAGACCTGAATGATCACCAGGTCAGGGTGGTCGCTCAGGTCGAGCGGTTCGACATGTTCATCCTGCAGAGAGATCTCGAGGCCGGGATCCAGATACGCGGCGAGAGTGGCCAGGCCAAGAGGCGGAAAGAGCGAGTACTTGACGGGCCGCCAGTAGGGGCTGGTAGCCTCGGTCAACGCCGGAAGGATGAACTTCACGCGTCTGACGGACCTCGGGTTCATGGTCGAAATCCGAGGCCGTCTTTCGAATCGAGTGGCACTGGCAAGGACTTTACAGTTTCAAGTATGGTGGGTCAAGCCCCTCGACGTTCGCTTCGAATGGGGCCTTCCGTTTCACTCCGCCGTTTAATTACGACGCGGCAGGCGAGACGGCAGGCCTTCGCGTCCAGTACGAGACTGCCAGCAGGAAATCAGCGACGTCGGTCGACGCAAAGGTCGGCGCGAGATCCGACGGTGCCACGATTCCGACGACGTTGCCCTGATCGTCCACGACCGGGAGCCGCCGGACCTGTTTTGCCTCCATGAGCTCGATGGCCGCCTGGACGTCGTCATTCTGACGGATCGTGAACACCGTTCTCGTCATCATGTCGCTGACGGGTACTACGGCGGGGGTCTTCCCCAGGGCCACGGTACGGCAGGTAATGTCCCGGTCGGTAACGATGCCGACGAGCTTCCTGTCATCACAAACGGGAACGACGCCGCAACCGTGCTCCTCCATCATCGCGGCGACGCGATCGAGGGTGTCACTCGGCTTGCAGCATATGGGTGAGAGCGTCATCACATCTTTGACCAACATGATCGGATTCCTCCAATAACATGAATAGTCCCGTGTGCGTTCGCTTGCGAGGAGAGGCATCACCCGGCCCTTGTGTCCGCGGTCACCGGCAACACGACATGGGATCACGCGGATGCGATTGCGCGTAGGCGCGCCAGTCTCACGGTTGCCGGTGCTGTGCGATACCATTTCGCGGCGTGAGCCGAAGGAGTAACGCGACGTGAGCGACCAGGACCAGCGTCCGACCGTGTGGGTGGGACACGTCGTTCTCGAGACGGACCGCCTCGCGGAGTCTGAAGCGTTCATGCGCAAGATCGGTATGCGGTCTGTGGTGCAACGGCCCAACGTAGCGGTACTGGAGCTCCGCGGCGGGACGCATCTGGTGCTGGTCGCCAAGGCAGGGGCGGTTGCGGGCGACGCGCCGTTTGACCTGATGGTCGACGATCTCCAGGCAACGCACCTGCGGTTCACCGCGCTCGGGCTCGATCCGACGCCGATCGTCCCGGCGTCATCCAATCACGAGAGCTTTTCGGTTCGTGATCCATCCGGGCATGTCATCACCTTCATGTCGAACCACGTAAGCGGCCAGCCTGTGTAGCGTCGTCATCATGAGGGGATCGCATTGAGAATCGCTGTCGGCCTCAAGGCGCACTCCGGCTGGGCGGCCCTCGTCGTCATCGGCCGGTCCGGCAACGGCCTGCAGATCATCGACCGGCGGCGTATCGAGCTGGTCGAGCCGAAGGATGCAAGCTGGGCGAAACAGCCCTATCACGCCGCGGACGGCCTTCCGCCGGAGGATGCCAGAAAGATCGTGGAGCGTGGTGTTGCCGCGGCCGGCCGCATGGCGGCAAGAGAGATGCGTGCGCTGGTGGAGCGGTCGAACAAGGACGGGCACCAGATCGCCGGCTGTGCGGTCCTGGTCGGAACGCCCATGCCCGAATGGACCATCGAGGAGATCCGTTCCGTGCACGTGCGGATGCACAAAGCGGAAGGCATTCTCTTCCCTGCCGCGCTGATCTCTGCCGCGGAAGCCTGTGGACTGAAGGTGATCGCAATCCCTGAGAAGAGTCTCGAGGCACGTGCCGAGGAGTCGATGGATCTGGCCGTTGCGTCGGCTGCCGTGGTAGCGCTCGGAAAATCGGTCGGGCCTCCCTGTGGCAAGGATCAGAAGACCGCCACGCTGGCCGCGATGATCGTGCTCGAAGAGGAATCGCTATGAAGGCGTCGGTCTTCATTGCCACGAGCATCGAGTATGTGATTCCCGGCTGAAGCCGTTCACTTCCACTCGCAAGCGTACTCGCAGAACTCCGCTCCTTTGGCGCGGCACTTCGTCTCGGTGACCTTTACATTCGTAGCGCCGCACATCTCGATGGCCTTGCGATGCCAGCCCACCACCGTCAGGCAATCGTGACGGGAGAACGTCGGGGCGTCGTACGTGCGGAGAACGGCCTTGTTGTCCGCCAGGCGCTCGTAGGTGCGGCGGCCGGTGTCGTAATACATCTGATAGATCTGCGGCGTGCGCCGCAGAAGACCGTGCGGATCGCCGGGAGAGAGCATGGCCCGATGCGCGCCGTTGAGATTGTGCTCCGCGGACTTTGCGCCGATGACCAGAAAGACGTCTTCGCCCATGGCCATCTCCGCGGCGATGGCCTCATCGAGGTGCTCATTCAACGAGAACGGATACCAGCCGCCGGTGAGGATCGGAGAGCAGAGAGTGCGTTCGTTTTCCGGAAGCCGCGCCAGAACGCGCTGAACGCCTTCCTCGCCTCGTTCCCCGCGAACGAACGCCAGCCGCGACAGCAGCGCTCCTCCTTTTACTTTGACCGGTTTTGCCTCGTCCATGCCGAAAAGAATACGCCTCTCGTCCCTTCGTTTGTTCGATCGGCGTTCAGGAAACATTGATGCGTGTCCCGTCTCCGATTCGGTAGTGACGACGGAGGGTGGGGTGACGTGTTGTAGTCTGATCGGCGCCAGGAACCGAGGCAATCTGTTGACGCATCAGACCGCTCCCCAGTCCACACTTCCCAATCGGCGGACAGCGGCGTTCGATCTCACGGTCACGATCGCGTTCTTTCTCGCCTGCGCATTCGCCTTGACGACGTTGGATCCAATCCTCCGCCGAGGCCGCGGGCTCACCGGCGTCCTTGCGCTTGGCGGGTACCAGTTGATGTGCGAGGGCGTGGTACCGCTCCTCATCATGGCAGCCCGGCGCGAACATCCTTCCAGTTACGGATTCACGCGGCGACGCATCGGCACGTCAATCGGCCTGGCGCTGGTACTGGCAACAATCTACAACCTTGCTCTCTCGTGGCGTGCCGGAGGGCTGCTGTGGATTCCGTTGCGCCGTCATTCGGCGACACGGATGTCATTGGCGGCCGGCTTCCCTTCGAACCTGGTGGGACTTGCCATCACGATTGCCGTGTGGGGATTCATGGAGGCCTTCTTCGGGGTCTTCTTTGCCAGGAAGCTCAACGACGCCCTCGGTCACAGCGGTCGCGGGTGGTTCTCCTATGGCGCGCTCGGCTTCGGACTCTTCAACGGACTGATTCACCTCGCGCTCGGCCAGGGCATCGAAGGCTTTGCGGTCTGTTTCGCATCCGGATATGCGATTGCGGTGATTCCCGCGGTCACGGAGAACGCATGGGGGAGCGCCGTCGTGCAGACTCTGACGAATGCGGCCGGGAAGTTGTGAGCAATAACTCCGCCCTCACCCGCTCGATCGGCCTTCTTCGCGCCACGGCCATGGTGGTCGGGATCATCATCGGCGCGTCGATCTTCGTCCAGCCCTCGGAGATCACGAGACGCGTCCCCAGCGTTCCGGGGATGCTGCTCGTATGGCTCCTGGCGGGCGTGCTCACGCTGTTCGGCGCCCTCATCTGCGCGGAGCTCGCTTCCGCCTTTCCCCGCACCGGCGGCGTCTATGTCTTCCTCAAAGAGACCTTCCATCCTGCCGCCGGCTTCCTCTGGGGATGGGCGATGTTCTGGTGCATGCACTCCGGGATCGTGGCCGCCATCGCCGTCGTCACGGCCCGCTACGTCGGCTTCTTCATTCCCCTCGGCGACGGTGGGACCCGCATCGTGGCCATCGCCGCCATCTTCATCCTCTCCGCCGTGAACTATGTGGGCGTCCGGCAGGGGAGCGCCGTGCAGACGTTCTTCACCATCGTCAAAGTGCTGGCCATCGGACTGATGCTCATCATCGTCGTGGCGCTCGCGCCCGAGCGTGTGAGCGCGGCTCCCGCGGTCACCACAACGTCGATCCACGAATTCCTCCTGGCGCTGGTGGCAGGATTGTTCGCTTATGGCGGCTGGCACATGGTCACCTATGTCGCCGAGGAGACGCGCGAGCCGCAGAAGACGATCCCTGGCGCTCTGATGATCGGGACGCTCGTCGTGACCCTTTCCTACCTCGGGTTGAACGCCGCGTACGTCTATGTTCTCCCTCTCGATCAGGTCATCCACTCCGAGCGCATCGCCACCGACGTCGCCACCGCCCTGGCCGGCCCGCGAGGTGCGGCGGCGGTGGCAGGGCTGGTGATCATCTCCGCGCTCGGCGCGCTCGGCGGCGTCATCCTGGCCGGGCCGCGCGTCTACTTCGCCATGGCGCAGGACGGACTCTTCTTCCGATCCGCCGGAGTACCGCATCCTCGCTATCGCACTCCGTACCTGGCCATCGTGCTGCAGGCCGTGTGGGCCTCCGTGCTCGTGGCCACGGGAACGTATCGCGACCTCTTCACCCGCGTCGTCTACACGGAATGGATCTTCTTCGCCGCGCTGGCCGTGGCCACCTTCGTTCTGCGGCGGCGGCCCGGCTACGCGCCGGCCTATCGGACGTTCGGCTATCCCTTTGTGCCGATCCTGTTCATCGCCGCGACCGCGTGGATCGTCATCAATCAGATCGCAGCCGAGCCGTCGGGCAGCGCCATCGGACTGCTGATCGTCGCCGCCGGACTTCCGGTATACGCTCTCTGGGCCCGAGTGACTTCGCGAAAAGGAACCGTTATCGATGGTCATTGATTTTCACAATCACTTCTACCCCGCCGCGTACCTCGACGCCTTGCGCGCCGGTCCCAGCAACGTCCAGCTCACGGTCGACGCCGAGGGGAACACGCTTCTGCACTATCCGGGCGACTACAACGTGGCCGTGCGCGGACATCGCGACATCGCCTATCGCTCCGAGGTCATGCGGGAGATCGGCGTCGACACGCAGATCCTCAGCCTGACCACGCCGGGGACGCACGTGGAAGAACCGCGCATGGCGGCGACGCTGGCGCGGATCGTCAACGACAGTTTCGCCTCGATCGCCGCCGAGTATCGCGGGCAGTTCCTGGGGATCGGCACGCTGCCGTTGTGCGACCCGGCCGCCTCGGCACGGGAGCTGGAGCGCGCATACCAGGACCTCGGTTTCTGCGGCGCCATGATCTTCAGCAACATCAACGGCGTAGCGCTGCACGATGACCGCTTCCTTCCGGTGTGGGAAGCGGCGAACGACCTCGGCGCGGTCATTCACATCCATCCCACCGCCCCGGTCGGCGTAGAGGCCATGACCGACTACTGGCTGACCGCGCTGGTGGGATTCCCGCTCGATACCACGCTCGCCGCGGCCGGCCTCGTCTTCAGCGGCGTCGTGGAGCGTTTCCCGAAGATCCGCTGGGTGCTCGGCCACCTCGGCGGCGCGATTCCGTATCTGGTCGAGCGCCTCGACCGCG
>DATLWH010000988.1:0-2908 GCA_035576505.1 Thermoanaerobaculia bacterium
CCGTATCAGGATCTGTCGCCGTCGTTGGGCGTGGTGAGGAACGAGATCCGGGCGCTGGGGTTGTTGATCGACAAGGCGGTGGAGGTGTTGCTCGTACCGGCGCGGGCGTTGTTCTCGCGGTTGCCGCCGCCGGAGGAGTTCGCGGGGCGCATAGTCCGGTTCGCCGAGGGGGCCGAGCTGGACATGCGCGTCCTGCTGGAGCGGCTCGTCGAGAACGGCTTCGTGAGGACGGACCTTGTCGGCGAGGCGGGCGAGTTCGCCTTTCGCGGAGGGATTCTCGACCTCTTTCCGCCGAATACGGCGCGGCCGGTGCGGGTGGAGCTCTTCGGCGACACGATCGACTCGGTGCGCTTCTTTGACGCTGAGACGCAGCGGTCGGAGGATGAGAGCGGGCCGGTGAGCATCCTGCCGATGACGCACTTCCCGGTCACCAAGCCGACGCGGACGGCGCTGGCGCGGCGGCTATCGCTCGATTTCATGGATCCGCTCTTCAAGCGCGACGTGGCCGACAAGATCGACCGGCTGAATGAGAACGGGACGTTTCCGGGAATCGAGCATTACGTGCCGGTGGCGGCGCAGACGGTGTCGTTTCTGGAGTACCTCGATCCGGCCGAGTGGATGTTCGCGCTCATCGAGCCGGACCAGATCACGACCAATGTGGCCAAGTTCGAGTCGCTGCTGCGGAATGAGTACGACGCGGCGGCGGAGAAGGGACGGGCGGTCTATCCGCCGGAGAAGTTGACGACGGCGGGGGCGGATGTATTGGGTTTCCTGGACGCGGCGAGGCTGGCGTTTAGTGAGGTGCACGTGGGGAGGCCGGGGCCCGCGCTGGAGTCGGCATCGGGCGACGCGCGGCGGCGAGACGCCGCCGGGCCAGCCGGCGGGACGCCAGCGCTCCGGTCCCAGTTCCAGGAGCTGCGTTTAAAAGGGCCTCAGGTCGATCGGTACACGAACAGGCTTCCCGAGTTTACGAACGATGTGAAACGGGGGCATGGCCAGGGGCGGCGGCAGGTGTTCTTTGCCGCGACGAAGGGAGGGCGGGAGAAGGTCGAGCGGCTTCTGAAGGAGTTCGACGTTCCGTTTGTCGCCGAAAGCGACGAGCTCCGCACCGAGATCGTCATCGCCGACGGCGCTTTGCCGCGTGGATTCGACTTCGAGGAGCTGAACCTCACCGTCTACTCCGAGTGGGACCTCTTCGAGCCGCCCACTTCGACGCGGGTCGGGGGGAAGAAGCGGGCCTCCGAGGCCTTCGTCACCGATCTGCGCGACCTCAAGGTGGGCGACTACATCGTTCACGTCGATCACGGCGTGGGGCGGTTCCAGGGGCTGCAGCGCATCCCCTTCGGGCCCAACGAGCGCGAGGTGATGGAGATCGAGTACTCCGGCGGCGGGAAGCTGCTGATGCCGATGGAGAACCTCAATCTCATCCAGAAGTTCTCCGGCGGGGCGGACACGCAGCCGAAGCTCGACCGGCTCGGCGGCACGGCCTGGGCACGGACGAAGGCCTCGGTCAAGAAGGCCATGCGCGACATGGCCGACGAGCTATTGAAGCTCTACGCCACGCGGCAGATGGTGCAGGGGCACGCCTTCTCGAAGGACTCGCCGTGGCAGTTCGAGTTCGAGGATGCCTTCGAGTTCGACGAAACCGAGGATCAGGAATCGGCCATCGACGACGTCAAGTCGGACATGGAATCGCGCAAGCCGATGGACCGGCTGCTGTGCGGCGACGTCGGATACGGCAAGACCGAGGTGGCCATGCGGGCGGCGTTCAAATCGGTCATGGACGGCAAACAGGTGGTCCTGCTCGCGCCGACGACCGTGCTGGCCTACCAGCACTACCGCACGTTCCTGCGCCGCTTCGCCTCCTTCCCGGTCACGATCGAGCTGCTGACGCGCTACTACTCGGCCAAAGAGCAGAAGGCGATTCTGGCCAAGCTGGAAACGGGCGAGATCGACATCATCATCGGCACGCACCGCGTCCTCTCGAAAGACATCAGGCTCAAGGACGTGGGCCTCCTGGTGATCGACGAAGAGCAGCGCTTCGGCGTGGGGCAGAAGGAGAAGCTCAAGCAGCTCAAGAAGGCCATCGACGTGCTGTCGATGTCGGCCACGCCGATCCCGCGCACGCTGCACATGTCGCTGGTCGGCATCCGCGACATCTCCGTGATCGAGACGCCGCCGAAGGACCGCCTGGCCATCCAGACCGCTGTCGTTCCGTTCACCGACGACTTCATCCGCGAGGCCATCGAGTTCGAGACCGGGCGCGGCGGGCAGACCTTCTTCGTCCACAACCGCGTGGAGTCGATCTACGCGATGAAGGAGTATCTGGAGAAGCTCGTGCCGGGGCTGAAAGTGATCGTCGGGCATGGACAGATGGAGGAGCGGGAGCTGGAGCGGGCCATGCTGGCCTTCATCCAGCGCGAGTACGACGTGCTCCTGGCCACGACGATCATCGAGAACGGCATCGACATCCCGGCCTGCAACACGATCCTCATCAATCACGCCGAGCGCTTCGGCCTCTCGCAGCTCTACCAGCTCCGCGGCCGCGTGGGACGCAGCGACAGGCTGGCCTTCTGCTACCTGCTGGTGCCGAGCGACAAGGTCCTGGCATCGGACGCGCGCAAGCGCCTGGCCGCAATCCAGGAGTTCTCCGACCTCGGCGCCGGCTTCCGCATCGCCGCGAAGGACCTCGAGATCCGCGGCGCCGGCAACATCCTCGGCGGCGAGCAGTCCGGCCAGATCGCCGCGGTCGGCTTTGAGATGTATACGCGCCTGCTGGAGGAGACGATCCGCGAGATGAAGGGCGAGCGCATCGAGGAGGAGGTGGAGACCTCGATGAACCTCGGCGTCGACATCTACATCCCCAAGGACTACATCAGCGACGAGAACCTGCGCATGACCTTCTACA
>DATLWH010000989.1:0-6654 GCA_035576505.1 Thermoanaerobaculia bacterium
CGCCGCGCGGCAGATGTCGGCCTTCGGCGGCATGCTCTCCTTCAACGTCCGCGGCGGCCGTGCCGAGGCGCTGGCGGTGACGGCGAAGGTGAAGATCTTCACCCGCGCAACGTCTCTCGGCGGAGTGGAGAGCCTGATCGAACACCGCGCCTCGAGCGAAGGCTCCGGCAGCCGTACCGCCGAGAACCTGCTCCGGGTGTCCGTGGGGTTGGAGCATTCCGACGATCTGGTCGAGGATCTGATGCAGGCGCTTTAGGGCGCTGAAACGGGAGTGGCAGCGCAGCAGCCCCACGAGCGCCGGTCGCCGCTCGTAGCCGAGACGGCTGTAGCTCCGTAATTCGGACGTCTTGGGAGCACCACGATGCGGTGTCTGGTACGCCGGAGGCGTACGGTAGATTAGCCGGTGGCAAGCGCCCCTAAGGCGCGCCGCCACCGGTATCGGATTGCCGCTATGACCGACCCCGGAGGGGTCGCGGACGCGGACGCACGCCGCCAGAGGAACGCTCGTCGAACTCGATACGCCCCCATCTCCTCCGGCACCCCCGCCGGGGTGCGGTATTTTTGTGCGATTCGTATCCGGTGGCGGCGCGTCCTTCGGCGCTTGCCACCGGCTAATCTACTTCACGCCTCCGGCGTGTCTGGTCCAGCCTTCGCAGTGCCACCCCCCCCGCTCCCCAACCCCGCGCAGTAGAATGATTCCGCTATGGCCAACTTCGAGATCACCTGCCCCTGTTGTGACGCCACGCTCGTCATCGACCGGACCTCCGGAGAGGTATTGCTGCACAAGGCGAAGGAGAGGCGCGCCGGCGGCTCGCTCGAGTCGATGGTGGCCGGCCTCGAGTCGCAGAAGAGCGAGATGGAAAAGAAATTCGACCGGGAAATGGCCAGCCAGAAAGACCGCGCCCGCATCCTCGAGGAGCGATTCAAGGAAGCGATGCAGCGCGCCGGTGAAGACGACAAGCCGGTAATCAATCCGATGGATATGGATTGAGGGTGGCTAGGTTGCTGGGTTGCTAAGTTGACTCTGCAGGGCAACCCGGCAACCAGGTAGCCTAGCAACCCAGCAACTAAGCAACCCAGCAACCATGACCACCGCCCCCTTCGACCCCGACGCCGCTGCTCCCTCCGGCTCCGGCATCTACGGGCTTCCGGCCTCGCCCGACGATGCCCGGGTCGTGGTCATTCCGGTGCCGTTTGAGGCGACGACGTCGTATGGCGGTGGTACGTCGGGCGGCCCGCGGGCCGTGTTCGAGGCGTCGAAGCAGGTCGATCTATTCGATCGGGAAACGGGCCGGCCCTACGAGGCGGGCATCGCCATGCTCGAGATCCCCGAGGAGATCGTTCGCTGGAACGCGAAGGCGAAGGGCATCGCCGCGGCGGTCATCGAAAAAGGGGGCGTGGTCGATGAGGTCACGCGCCAGGCCGCAGCCGAGGTGAATGAGATCTCGGAGTCGGTCAACGAGTGGGTTTATGAGATGACGCGCGCCTTGCTCGTCAGCGGCAAGATGCCGGTCGTGCTGGGCGGCGACCATTCCGTCCCGTTCGGCGCCATCCTCGCCTACGCGGAGACGCATCCGAACCTCGGCATTCTCCATCTCGACGCACATGCCGATCTGCGCGAGGCTTACGAGGGATTCGTCTGGTCGCATGCCTCGATCTTTCACAACGTGGTGATGAAGGTCGGCGGTGTCGACAAAATCGTGCAGGTCGGCGTGCGCGACGTCAGCAACGCCGAGTCGGCCATGATCGACGCTTCGGATGGACGCATCATCACCTTCTTCGACTCCGACCTGGCCGTGCGCAAGGAAGAAGGGGCGACGTGGGCCGAGATCGCCGACGAGATCGTCGCGGCACTGCCGAAGGACGTCTATCTCTCCTGGGATATCGACGGACTCGATCCGACGCTCTGCCCGTCGACAGGGACGCCGGTACCCGGCGGCTTGTCATGGAACGAGGCCATCGGTCTGCTGCGTGCCCTCCGCCGTGCCGGCAAGCACATTGTCGGCCTCGACCTCTGCGAAGTCTCGCCGGGCGAAACGGAGTGGGACGCGAATGTCGGCGCGCGCCTGCTGTACAAGATGATCGGGTTTGCGCTGATGACGCAGAAGTAGATTAGTGGATCAGTAGATTAGTGGATTAGTAGATCAGTAGATTAGTAGATCAGAGGCAAGCGCTCTCGGCTCTCTTCTAATCCACTAATCGACTAATCTTCTAATCCACTAACCCGGCTCACTCATCCAACGAACCATCCGGCAGCGCTACCCGCGCCCCCTGAATGGCCGCCACGATCCGCGGGACGTGGACGTGACAGGTCTCGACGATCACGGTCACTTTGCGCGGGGGCGTTCCGGCGACGGCGGTGCCGGCCACGAATACGCCCGGGATATTCGTCTCCATCGTCTCGGGATCGTAGACAGGTTGGCGATCGTCGCCGCGCAGCTCGACGCCGAGCTGGTCGAAGAGCGTCGAATCCTGCCGGTAGCCGGTGAGCAGAAGCACGAAGTCGGCGGCGATCTCCAGAGGCGGCGCGTCGGGAATGAGCAATCCGCGCTCGTCGGTCGGCGCCAGCAGCGCGGTGCCGTTGCCGATCTCCAGCGGCGTCGTGCGGGGGAGATAGCGGATGCGCGCATCGCGGATGAGGGCGCGCACTTCCGGCAGAAGCCAGAACTTCACCACCTTCGGATCAAAATCTTCGCGGCGGTAGCTGAGCGTTACGTCCGCGCCGGCGCGCTGGCAGCGCACGGCCGCCTCGACCGACGAGTTGCGCCCGCCCACGATCAGCAGGCGCTTCGCAAAGTACGTGTGCGGATCGTGGAAGTAATGGCTGACGTGCGGCAGCTCCTCCCCAGGGATGTCGAGCATCCGCGGCGCGTGAAAGGCGCCGATGGCCAGGATGACATGCTCGACGCGATAGCGATGCTCGCCGTCGATGGCGCGCGTCACCAACTCGAAGCCCCCGCCGCGCAGCCGCGTTGCGTGCGTGACGCGCTCGTACGAGCGGATCTCCAGGCCGAACTGCATCACCAGCGCCCGGAGATAGGCGAGGTACTCCTCGCGCGTGATCTTCTGCTGCGTCGCCGTCTGGATCGGCACGCCCGCCAGGCCGAGCCGGTCCGAGCTGGAGTGGAACAGCATCTCCACCGGATACCAGGCGATCGTCGAGCCGATCTGTCCGGCGTCGATCTGCACGTAGTCGATGCCGAACTGCTTGAACGCCACCGCCAACTCGAGCCCGATCGGTCCCGCCCCGATGATGGCGACGTCATGGGTTTCGGTTTCGGTCATTGCGCGGAGTTTATCGCGCGTGTCGCACGCAACTAGGGCTCAAGCCAGGGTGTGAGCGCTTGCGTTGGCAATTGGACGAGGATCGCGTGTACGCCGGAGGCGTTCGGTAGATTAACCGGTGGCAATCGCCCTAAGGCGTGCCGCCACCGGATTCCAGATCGTCAACGATGTTGCACTCCGGTAGGGGTGCGGGCAGGGTATACGCGCTTAAAGCCAGCGAGCAGAGCGCCGCGTTAGCGGCAGAGGAAGATAGCCAGGGGTGCGAGCGCCTTTTGCGAGCACCCCTGGTAACGAGGGCATCGTTTTTGTGCCGCGTCAGCGGCACTGGAAATTGCGACGCATCTTCGTTTGATGATCCAGTGCCGCTGACGCGGCACAGCCTGGATTGACCTCGACAACCAGGGGTGCTCGCAAAAAGCGCTCGCACCCCTGGCTATCCTCTTTGCGCCGCTATCGCGGCATACGCAAACGGATCTCCCGGATGCACGCCAGCATATTTAGCGCGCATGCCCCGGCCGGCGTGCAGGAGGGTTTACGCGAGCGCTGTTCCGCGACCCCTGCCCGGGGTCGGCTCATGCGCCGATCGCTAACCGGTGGCGGCGCGCCTGGCGGCGCTTGCCACCGGCTAATCTACGCCACGCCTCCGACGTGAAAGACCAGACCGCGATGGGCCGAACCCAGTCGATACGAGAGTCCGCGCGGCAGGATGGGTCGTTGCGCTCCTGTTGACGGAGCCTTGGGCACGCAACGTGGCCGGCCGTGCCGGCTACGTGGTCGCCAGCCCCAGCTCCTGCAGCACGCTCACCTTTGCATCGATCATCACGTGATGCTCGAGCCCCAGCAGATCGGCAAGCTTACGGACGAGATAGTTCTCGTAGTCCGTCAAGCGCCCGTCGGCATAGGCGATTCGCCACATCGTCTTCACGATCTCGATGCGGTCGTTGAGCGGGGAGTTGCGGCGGATGAAATGCGTCAGCGCGAAGTGATCGATGGTCTGGGCGCGGATCTCGTCGGCGGCCTTGACCAGCTCCTGGGCCATCGTGTCGTCGAGAGCAAAGGCGCGCTTGAGGTAGGCGAGCAGGTCCTCGTCCTCCTCGCTCGACAGCGTGCCGTCGGCGTAGCCGATGTCGAGGAGCACCGCGGCCGTGGCCAGCCGCAACGGGTCCTGTTGCTGCGGCGGCCGGTCCCCCGCCAGGACGCCACTCTTGAAGCGTTGCATCAGTTTTGCGAAGCTCATGATTGAATGATGAAGGATGAAGACCGAAGGATGAAGGATGAAGGATGACGAAAGCCTGCGTCAATTCATCCTTCATCCTTCACCATTCATCCTTCTAACAGGAGCATATCGTGCCACGAATCGACATGAATCAACTCGACGACCATGCCCGCACCTGGCTGTTCGGGATCTCACCCTCACTCGATGAACCCAGGAGCGCAGAACTGCTCGATACCGTCGATCATTTCCTCGACGAGTGGGCGGCGCACGGCTCGCCTGTAACCTCGGCGCGGGCGCTGCTCTTCGGCAGTTTCCTGGCCATCGCCGTCGACGAGCGCAGCGAGACCTCGGGCTGTTCGATCGACCGGATGTTCGGGCTCCTTCACCAGTTCGAGCGGGACCTCGGCGTCTCCATTCTGGACGCCAACCGCGTCTTCGTCCGCCATTCCGACGGCCGCATCGAAGCGCTGAGCCGCACCGATTTCCGCGCCCGCGGCGATCTGCACACGACCGTATTCGACACGACCGCCGATCGCCTCTCGGAGATCCGCAGCGGTCACTGGATCCGAAAGGCACAAGATGCCTGGCCGGGAAAACTGCTGACGGCGTGACAGCCTCACCCAAGCACCACCGCCGCCCGTGCCGGCACCACCCACCCCCCTCCCGTCTCGACCGGCTGGATGCCGGGACCGCCGTAGTCGGGTGAATCGCTCGACCATGTCAGCTTCCAGTGCTGTCCGAGCGGGGGCGCGAGGAGCGGCTCGTCGACGGTGTCGAGCCGGAGCTCGGCGCCGAGGTTGATGAGCAGCAGGTGATTCTCGTAACGCAGCACGAACGCTTCGGCGCCCATGACCGCGCCGCCAACGATGCCCGTCATCTCCCGCCGCAGGCGCAGCAGATCGCGGTGCAGGGCCACGACCTCGGTATTCGACTCCCGCTGGCGATGATCGAGCTTGCAGCGCGTGAAGGTCGCTTCATCGCTCGGCGGCGCGAAGCCTCCGGCCATCGCCTTCAGAGACGGGAACTGTTCGAGAAAGGCACGGCGTCCTTTCGCGACCGCTTCGGCCAGCTCGGGCTTGTGATCCGCGAAGTAGAGGAAGGGCGCCGACGAGCCGAACTCCTGTCCTTGAAACAGCATCGGCGTATTCGGCCCCAGGAGCAGGAGGGCGGTCAGGGCCCGATAGACGCCGGGATCGGTCAGGAATTGCAAACGCTCGCCGCGCGCGGAGTTTGCGAGCTGGTCGTGATTCTGGAGGAAGCAGACGAAGCTCTCAGGTGGCAGATGGAGCGACGGCGTGCCGCGGACACATTTCTGCCAGCTGTAGTACTGCCCCTGATAAAGGAACCCGAACTGCGCCATCGAAACGAATTCCTGCGGCGTGCCGCGGTAGTCGGTGTAGTAGGCCTCGCGCTGCCCGGTGGCCGCGACCATGGCCGCGTGATGCCAGTCGTCGTTCCAGAGCGCATCGAGGCCGTACTGCTTGATCAACTTCACATCCTGCGGTTCGTTCTCCCCGACGATGTAGATCGATTTCCCCTTCGCCGCCTCGCGCGCGCGCCGCGTGATGAGCGTCAGGATGTGCTCGTCCGACGCGTCGTTGATCGACTGCGTGGCGTCGAGGCGCAGGCCGTCCAGGTGGAACTCGTCGATCCAGTAGGCGGCGTTCTCCGCGAAAAACTCGCGTGCTCCCTCCGCCCCCGCGCCGTCGAAGTTGAGTGCGTCACCCCAGTCGGTCTCGTACGTCTTCGTGAAGTAGGTCGAGGCGAACTTGCCCTGGTAGCAGCCGTCGGGGCCGAGGTGGTTGTATACGACGTCGAGGATCACGCCCAGGCCGTGCCCGTGCGCGGCGTCGACGAAGGCGCGGAAGTCGTCCGGCGTACCGTAGATGTGTGCCGGAGCCCAGAGGTCGACGCCGTCGTAACCCCATCCGAAGCGGCCGGGGAACTCATGGATGGGCATCACCTCGAGAAGGTTGATGCCGATCTCCCGCAGCGGGCCGAGTTGCTCGATGGCCGCGCGCCATGTTCCAGCGGACGTGAATGTTCCGATGTGCATCTCGGAGATGACCAGCCCGCGCGCGCTCACGCCGCGCCACTGGCCGTCCCGCCATCGATACGCTGCCGGGTCGACGACCTCGGAGTGGCCATGCGGT
>DATLWH010000990.1:0-11905 GCA_035576505.1 Thermoanaerobaculia bacterium
TAGGTCTGGGGGGAGGGCGATCGGGCTCACTCCCCTTGTTGCCAAAGTGGTGCGGATCGATGTGGCTTTGGTGAGGAGTGTCGCCGTATATGGAAACCCACACCACCAAAAACGTAAACTATAATTGTCTGTCTTGCGGATCTATCAGGAAGGATGTCGTCGCGTCCATTCGGCTGTGGATGGCTGGGCGTAACTAGCAAACTATTCCTTGCAAAACTAGCAAAACGCGACGCTGCAAAACGAGTTATCGGATGCCTTACGCGAACATCGTTCTGCTGCAGCGCGTTAAGCCGCCGTCGCACGGCTGTGTCTGCTTGTTCGAGGCGAGGGGGAAGGACACGTTCGTCTCGGGTTCGCCAGAACGCTTATCACGCTCGGCGGACGGAACGCCGCCGGCCGTAGCGGGCCGGCTCAAAAGGTCGCGTGGATTGGCGACCTTAGGGTCAGGCGGAAGCGGCTCCCGGCAGGGACTTGGAAATCGAACTTACCAGTCGCCGCGGCTGCGCCGATTCCGGCGCCGGCACCGATGGCGGCACCTTTGGCCGTTGCGTCGCGATCGTGTCCGATCGCCTGGCCTGCAAGCGCACCGAGAATGGCGGCTCCACCGATGATCGTGGCGTTGTGCTTGGCGTGTGCTTTCCCTTCGCGGGAGTAGCGCGAGGTTCGAATGTGGGCGGTGCTGCCGTTCGCCAGGGTAATCGAGGCGACTGAGAACGTAAGCGAGGCCGACCCGCCGATTCGTCCCGACGATTCCGCGTTGCTGATGTGTACGACGGCGGGAGATCCGGCGCTGGCCACCGTGTTTCCGGCCACGACGATCGGAGCTGTCAACTGGGCGGGTACCGACTGCCCGGGTCTTGCCGAGGCGGTGGAAATCGTTCTCAGGATCTTGAAGCGGATCGGCGTCCCTGCCGGGACGACGATCGTCCGCGCGATTGCCGCGCCGGTGGATGCGAGGACAACCAGAAGAGCGAGAGCGCTGATACGAAGACGAAGCGTCATGGGCAGCGACGGAATCACAATTCGTGCCAGAAGAAGAGCTCGGTGGCCAACTCGTGGGAAAGCCTCCAAGTTGTTGCTTGAGGGGACGATCGACGTGGGGTTGGGCTGTGAATCTCCGGCCGATCTCGACGATTCGACTGTATTCTTCGCCGCGCAAGTGAATCTGAACTACCCACCCCGGTTCTGCATGATCAACCCATCGATCGTTTCTACGCCAGCATTGCCCGGTGGCGTATGTCATGACATCAGCCGCCGGCGTGCAGTCCTTCACCCGTGAGGGCGCACACACTCGGTCCCGGCATGGAACAAGACACAGCCCGGAGCCGGCGGCCGCTGTATTTAATCAGGGCTGCAAGGGACATATGCGTGGCGCCGGTGAACCCGGCGCAAATCCATTCGAGGAGCTCGGACGTGCCCGTCACACGTACAACGATGTTGGAAAAGCGATCGCGCGTGATCAGGACGAAATCCGACCACGGGACCGTCTCGACCCTCGTTCGAATGACTCCTCCCCACCAACGCGGACTGCCGAATCGCCCTCGCGGGGAGACGTTTTGACTCTGAGACCCGATGACGGCGAGCCCCTGGCGCTCGACCCGCTGCATGACGCGGTGATCAGCGACGACGCCACCGAGCAGACCGCAGAGCAGACCGCATTGCTGTGCAGTATCGAGGCATTCAGAGCGGAATGGCAGCAGACCGTCGACATGATCGACGCGGCGATCGTCATGCTCGATCCCCAGCAGCAGGTTCTGCGTGCGAATCGCCGGGCACGAGAGCGGGGCGGCCCGGTCGAAGGCTCATTGCTGACCGCGCTCAGCCACGTTCAGCCCTGGCGCAGAGCGTCGGAGCTCGCGACCGGCGTCCGGCACGGACGGAGCGCGGCGTCCAGCCAGGTCACCGACATCGATGGCACGACTTGGGATATTTCAGCAACGCTTCTTCATCGGGCAGAAGGCGGCGGAAACGTGGTCGTCGTCGCGCGCGACATCACGGGAATCGTCGAGCTCGAGGCCTCTCTGCGAAGCAATGAAACGATGGCGGAGATGGGGCGCCTGCTCGGCGGCGTCGCCCATGAGGTGCGCAATCCCCTCTTCAGCATCTCAGCCACTTCGGATGCCATCGAAACGCGGCTGACCGGGAACGATCCCGTCATGACGCAATACCTGGCAAACTTTCGCCACGAGATCGGCCGGATCACCGCTCTCATGAACGACCTTCTCGACTACGGCCGGCCTCCGTCACTCGACATTCACGTCGGAACCGTGTCTGTGGTCGCGTCTCTGGCAGTGCGGCGCGTTCGCATACAGGCGGCCGAGCGCGGAGTCCAGATTGTCAACGAGATCCCCGCGGATGGCGGCCGCGTTCTGATGGACGAGGGACGGCTGTGCAGCGCATTCGAAAATCTCCTCAAGAACGCGATCGCGCATTCGCCTTCCGGAGAGACTGTTCTCCTGCGCGCCGGCGCTTCGGAGGGAGAGCATCGACAATGGATATGGTTCAGCGTTGAGGATCGCGGCAACGGTTTTCGCCCTGAGGATCTGCCTCGGCTCTTCGAGCCCTTCTTTACGCGACGGCCTGGCGGCAGCGGTCTCGGACTTCCGATCGTCAAGCAGGTAATCGACCATCACGGGGGACGTGTCATCGCCGAAAATCGCGCAGACGGAGGGGCGTCGATGACCGTCTTGTTGCCGGCGTACGAGGGAGACTGACGATGCCGCGGAACACTGTACTGATCGTCGACGATCAACCTGCTCTCCGGTTCGCGGTACGCAGCTTTCTCGAAACCGCTGGCTACACGGTCGAGGAGGCGGGCGATTGCCGCCACGCCATCGCCTCCGTCGAGGCCACGCGGCCCTCGGTGATCCTGCTCGACTATGAGCTGCCCGACGGTGAAGCCATCGACCTGATCCCGCAGCTCAAGGATATCGACCCGGACGTGCCCATCATCATCCTCACCGGTCACGGCACGATTGAGCGCGCGGTTACGGCGGTAAAAATGGGTGCGGAGCAATTCCTGACCAAACCGGTCGAGCTGCCCGCGCTTCGAACCATGATCGAACGTGCCATCGCGAACGGCCGCTCGAGAAATCGCGACGCCGTACGGGCACGTTCGGCAACGCGTCCGCCCGATCCGTTCGTTGGCAGCAGTAGCGCGATCGCGGCGATTCGTGAACAGGCAGGGCGGCTCGCCGAATCCGACCGTCCCGTTCTGATCCAGGGTGAGACGGGCTCGGGGAAAGGCGTGCTGGCTTCCTGGCTTCATCGCGCGGGTCCTAGGGCCGACGAACCGTTCGTCGACATCAATTGCGCGGGGTTGACGCGCGAACTTCTCGAATCGGAGCTCTTTGGCTATGAGAAGGGCGCGTTCACCGGCGCGGTCGCCACCAAACAGGGACTCCTGGAGCTGGCACAGGAGGGAACCGTGTTTCTCGACGAGATCGGCGATATGGACCTGGCTCTCCAGGCCAAGCTGCTGAAGGTCGTCGAGGAGAAGAAGTTCCGGCGCCTCGGCGACGTCCGGGATCGGCGCGTGGACATGCGCCTGATCGCCGCGAGCCATCACGATCTCGCGGCCATGGCCGCCTCCAGAATGTTTCGAAGCGATCTCTACTTCCGCATCAGTACCCTGCGCATCGCCATTCCACCGTTGCGCCAACGAACGGAAGACATCGCCACGCTCGCGCAATCGTTCGTCGCTTCGCTCTGCGCGGAGCTGGGCCGGCCTCCGGTCCGCATCGCGCCCTCAGCGCTTGCCGCCCTGAAGCGCTATCCATGGCCGGGGAACATCCGGGAACTTCGTAACGTGATCGAACGCGCTCTCATCCTCGGCGAATCCGGAGAGCTGCGCGCTTCCGCACTGGTCTTCGACCTCCAGGGGTTGACAACCGGTGAGAGCAGGCAAGGGACCGGAACGCTCGAGGACGTTGAGCGAGCGCACATCCTCCGCGTGATGAGCGAGGAGTCCGGGAATGTGAATCGCGCCGCCCAAAGGCTCGGCGTGCCCCGAAGCTCGCTTTACCAGAAGCTGAAGAAGTACGAAGAGCACGAGTAGCCGCCACGGCTGGCTGACCCTCGTCCCAAGTCTCGGCCTTCGCTGCGCAGACAGTTGGCGTAGACGTCACGTGGGACACCTCTGAAGGGATCTCTGTGCCAATCTCAGACTGAGCGTCTGAATTGCAGAATTTCAACTCATTGCCGCACCGCTGTTTTCATCTCAACTCATTGAAGCGTATTGCCTTACGTGATCCATCCGAATTGGCAGAGGCCTTGCGCTAGGGGTAGGCCGGCAGGAGTCCCGACTGCCGGCCAAAAGATGAAATGCAGAGTCCTCATCGTCGACGACGAACAGCCCATCCTCTCCGCTATGCAGCACTACCTGACGGCGAAGGGCTTCGAGGTGATGTGTGCTCAAGAGCTCGAAGAAGCGCAGGCGCTGCTCTGCAACGATGATTTCGAAATCGTGATCGCCGATCTGAACCTGTCACCCGTCCAGGGTGCCGAGGGATTGCTGGTCATCGAGCTCCTGCGCGCCCGGGGAATGGCGTCGCGCGTGATCGTGCTGACCGCGCACGCGATACCCGAAGTCGAAGCGGCGGCGCACAAACTCGGCGTCGACCTCTTTCTCTGGAAACCGATCGCTCTCGCTGATCTCGTCGGAAAGATGCACGGGCTGATGGCACAGGCATGAACCAGCAGAGCGCGATCAGCACCATTCTCGACGAGGACGGCATCCACGTCCTCTTTCAGCCTATTTTCCACATCGGCGGTGAGGTTTCAGTGGCCTACGCGTACGAAGCGCTCTCTCGTGGGCCGCGTGGTACGCACTTCGAGCGAGCGGACATCCTGTTTGACTACGTTCGGCTCAAACACGAAGAGGTGCGGATCGATCGCCATTGCCTGGCGACGGCGATCGCGGCGGGAGCGGAACTGGCGAGGTCGGCCTGCCTGACGCTGAACGTGCATGCGTTGACAATCGAGCGTGATGCCGATCTTCCGCGATACGTGGACGACCTGTGTGTGCGTTACGGAGTCGATCCTGGTCACCTCATCTTCGAACTGGTGGAGCAGTCCGCTCATGCAGAAGACAGACGATTGGTACCCGCTCTCGACAGATTGCGCGCGATGGGAATTCGCATCGCGCTCGATGACCTCGGCGTCGGACATTGCAACTATCGCGCGATCCTGGATGTCGACCCGGACATTCTCAAGATCGACCGCTATTTCGTGCAGAACTGCACGACGGACCCCGGACGCCGGGCGATCCTTCGCTCGATCGTCTCGCTCGCGGCCGATTTCGACGCGATCGTGATCGCCGAGGGAATCGAGCGCGATGACGAGCTGGCCATGGCCAGGTCGATGGGCATCGCATACGGACAGGGTTACCTGTTGGGGCGTCCCGAAGCGCCAGAACGGCAGGTACGTCCTCGTCTCGTACACACAACTTCGATCAATGTTTGACAAACGACAAAAGGGGAAGACATGTCTCGAAAGAAGATTCTGCTCGTTGACGACTCCATGACCATCCTCATGATGGAGCGGATGATCCTGAGCAAAGGACGGTACGACGTCATCACCGCCGCGGATGGCGAGGAGGGAGTCGCGAAGGCTGTTTCCGAGCGCCCGGACCTGATCCTGATGGACGTGGTCATGCCCAAGATGAACGGTTTCGACGCGATTCGTCACATCCGGCAGCACTCCGAGATCGGATCCACTCCCATCATCATGGTGACCACCCGCGGCGAGATGGACAACGTCGAAACCGGCTTCTCGAGCGGCTGCAATGACTACGTCACCAAGCCGATCAACGGGCCCGAGCTAATGACCAAACTCAAAGCGCTTCTGGACTGATCGGACGACACGATGAAAGAAAACGAAACGTCGCCCGGAACCTACGTCGACAAGGTCCGCGAGGACACCGGACGTTACGTCCGCCAGTTGTTGCAGGAGCACGAGAGCCTTCGCGTAGCTTTCGCCCAGCTCGAGACCGAGAACGCCCGTGCGCGTGAAGAGGTATCGAGCCTTCGCCAGGATCTCGATGCCCGTCGCAAGGAAGAGGAGACGCTGCATGAGAAGGTCATGGCGATCCGCAGCGAGAGCGAGGATTACATGCGCCGGTATTCAGAGCTGGAGAGCTCAAACACGAATCTGGCGAACCTCTACGTCGCCAGCTATCAACTGCACGGCACCCTCGATCGCCAGGCTGTCCTCGACGCCATCCAGGAGATCGTCGTGAACCTGGTCGGATCCGAGCAGTTCGCTGTGCTCGAAGGCAACGCCTCATCGCTTTCGCTGGCGTGCTCCGTCGGTCTGGATGATCTGACGATTCACCGCTCACGAGAGAAGGATGCGCAGCTCTGGAGCGACGCGCTGGCCGGCCGGCCCTATGTCCGTAGCGATGAAACAGCCGAAGGAATGGTGGCCTGCATCCCCCTGAAGCTGGACAACGAGGTCACCGGTGTGATCGCGATCTTCGCGCTCCTTCCACACAAGCCGGGTCTCGAGCCGCTCGATCATGAATTGCTCGATCTGCTGGCAACGCACGCGGCAACGGCGCTCTACTGCACCTCCCTTCACGAACGGTGCGCGGCGGTGCCGAAATGAGTCTCACCGACCTGATCACCGCGCATCAGCGGAGCATGGCCGTCGAGCGGGCCTCCGGTCCAGTCCCGAGCTCCTCGTCCGCCGCGATTGAGGTGGTCCCTCGGCCGACCGTCTACGTGCACGCGGGCCAGGTATTCGCTTCACCCGTCGGTACCGATGTCACTACGATCCTGGGATCGTGTGTTGCCATCTGCTTGTGGGACACCAAGAGCGGGATCGGCGGAATCAATCACTACATGCTCTCGCTCGATCGCGCTGCGGCGAGCAACTCCCTGCGGCATGCTGGCTTCGCGACGGAGGAGCTACTGCTCGCGTTGAGCCGTTTCGGCGTCGTGCGCAGCCGTCTCCAGGCAAAAGTTTTCGGCGGTGCCTGCATCCTGCAGTCGTTTCGGCAGGGGGGTAGCGATCTCGGCCAGAAGAACGTCGAGATGGCTCGATCTCTCCTGCAGACCGAGCATATCCCTGTCGTCGGTGAGGACGTGGGCGGCCCTCGGGGACGCAAGCTCATTTTCAGCACGGACTCGGGAGAGGCGCTCGTCAAGCGCCTGTGAGCCATGACCGATTCGTCCGATCAATCCGATCTCCTGACCGTCTTTCTCGCCGAATCGGAAGAGAACATCGCCACGATCGAGCAGCTGCTCGTGGCCCTGGAGTCCTCGGCGCATGATGAAGAAGCGATTAACGGGATCTTCCGCGCCGCGCATACCCTGAAAGGCAATGCCGCGTGCCTGGGATTTGACTCGGTGGCGAGCATCGCCCACGCCATGGAAGATCTCCTCCACGCCATGCGCAGGCGTGAGCTCGAGCCGACGCCCAGGATCATCAACCTTCTTCTGCAAGGCGCCGATTCGATCAAGTCCACGCTTCCGCGGGCGCTGGCCGGTGCGACAGATCTGCCGGCGCAAATCCAGTTGCTCCTCGAGGAGATGCGTGAGGTTCGCGCCGGCGAGCTCGCCGTGTCGCCGATTCTGATTCCGCCCGTGGCGGGCGCGGAATCGACAGCGAAGATTGCGGCCGTGGTTGCAGCCGCTGCGCCGGCCCGTCCGGCACCGTTAGCAAAACGACTGCGCGTCGATCTCGATCGTTTGGACCGCCTTCTGAATCTGACGGGCGAGCTGGGCATCGCGCGCGGTCGAATGCGGGTAGCCATCGAATCGCTCGAAGGAACGACGCGCGATCGGTTCATCGAGGCGATGGAGGCGTCCGACCGATTGATCGAGTCGCTGCAGGAAGAAGTCACGAAGATTCGCATGGTGCCGGTGGGAGTCACATTTCAGCCCCATAAACGCACTGTTCGCGATCTATCCAGCGCCACCGGCAAGCGGGTGGCGCTCGTCATCGAAGGAGAAGACGTCGAGATCGATGCCTCGCTCATCGAACAGATCAAGGATCCGCTCACGCACATGATTCGCAACGCCATCGACCACGGCATCGAGTCGCCGGCTGTGCGAAGCGCCGCCGGTAAGGACGTCACGGCCACGCTTACCCTGCGGGCTTACCGCGATGGTGGCGGCATCGTGATCCAGGTGCGCGACGATGGCGCAGGCTTCGACCGGAAGGCGATTCTGGCCCGGGCGTACGAGCGCGGAATGATCAGCGAGAAGGACGTGCTCTCCGCGAAGGCCGTGTGGTCGCTGGTCTTCGCGCCCGGCTTTACCACGGCGACGGCCGTGACGGAGCTCTCCGGCCGCGGTGTGGGCATGGATGTTGTGATGCGCAGCGTCACGGCGCTTCGCGGCTCGATCGATATCGATAGCGAGGCGGGTCACGGATCCACGATCTCGGTTCGACTGCCGCTGACGGTAGCCATGGTCGACGGCCTGGCGGTGGGAGCGGGTGGTGAACGCTTCATCATTCCGATGGACGCGATCGAGGAGTGCATCGAGCTTCCGGAATCGATCGCCGGCGATCAGGCCGCCGGCATCATCGTGCGAAGGGGCACGCCGGTGCCGTTTCTCCGCCTGAACAGTTTCTTTCAGCTCGGTACGCCTGCCGGCGAGATACGCGGTCATGTCGTCGTGGTGCGCAACGGCGAGCAGTCTTTCGGACTCGTGACCGACGTGCTGTATGGCGAAATGCAGGCCATGATCAAGCCGCTCGGAAAACTCTTTCAATCGTTCGCCGGCGTCGCAGGGTCGACGATCTTCACGGATGGCCGGGTCGGGCTCATTCTCGACGTGCCGGGCCTGGTGCGTGAAACAGCGCGGCGCGAAGCGGCGACGGCCGCCCATTAACCCCCATCAACCAGTACAGCGCCGTGTCCCAATGCTGGATGGTTTGTCTGAAAACAGGAATGACGTCGCCCTCGGATTTGGTGACCATCCACTAACTCGCTGAAAAATAGAAGCTTATTCATCGAAGCATAGTGGCACACCGGTTGCCTTTAGGACATTTCGGTCCATTCGCTCAACAACTCAATTCGATCCGTGTGGGCGACAGCCATGCGGGGAAAAAGGAAAATGATGATGAAGAATCTCGTTTCATTGCTCACCGCTCTCGCGGCCACCGTCGCGTTGATGCCGCCAGCTATTGGTCAAACTGCTGTCCCGGCACCGGCTACCACTACCGCCTCCACGGGGGCGGCTACCAAACAATCAGAAGAGGCCAAGAGCGACCAGCTCCGGCAGCAGGGCGAAGGCCTCATCTACTCCGTGGCTCGCACGCCGGAGCGGACGTTCGATGCTTCACGCGCCGTGGAAGTCATCACGGGCGACGAGATCCGCCGCCGCAACGGCATCACCCTCGGCGATCTGCTCCAGGAAGAGGCGGGAGTAACCCTTGCCGCTCCTCATGCCGGCGGTGCGGCAGTGGTGATCCGTGGTCTGAGCGGGAACCAGGTCATGCTCATGATCGACGGCGTCAAGGTGAACGACGCCATTTGGCATGCTGCCAGCGCCTCGAAGGAGCAGCTCAACCTGATCGATGTCAGCATGATCGAACGCATTGAGGTCGTCCGCGGCGTGGTCTCGGTTCTCGGTACGGAATCGCTTGGCGGCGTCGTGAACATCATCACGCGCAGAGGCCCCGACTCGAATACCACGGTCGGCGGCTCGATCGGCACCCGCTTCGCTTCGGGCGATCACTCGATCGGCATTCCGTTGCAGTTGTTCGGCCAGAACGAGAAGTTGCGGTACACCGTCGGCGGCACGTACTTCAACGGCGGCAACGTGCGCGCCGGCGGAGACGTGGGGACGCAGAAGTTCACGGACTACAAGTCCAACGCCCTTCACGGAAGCATTGATTACTTCCTGTCGGCGGATAAGACGATCTCGGCCGGCTATCAGTCATCGAACGAGAGCGACATCCAGCGCAACGGGCTGGTTCAGGCGGGAACGAACATTCGCTCCGACGTCACGCCGAACACGCTGCAGCTCGGACAAGCCTCGTACCAGGACCTGACCAGCCGCGGATGGGAACAGTCGTTCCGCTTGACGGGGTACTGGAACCGGCAGCAGGACGGCACTGACGCCATTACGGCAAAGGCTCCGACGCTCGACAGCGTGGCCCGGAACATCGATCGGATGACGGGGCTCAACCTAGAGCTGGGCTCTTTTCCCGGAGCACACCATCTGCTGTACGGCGTCGACTTCTCCAGCGAGCGCGTCCACTCGCTGCAGAGCTCCATCGACATGAAGACCGGCATTGAAACGGCCTCGCGCGGCCGCTACATCGATGGCTCGGGCTATAGCACTCTGGGCGTCTACCTCAACGACCACTTCGACGTCACGAAGTGGGTCACGGCGACGGTTGGCGCACGCTACGGCAAGTTCACGTCGAAGGGCAGCGAGATCACGCCGCTCGTCGGGCCGCTCACGATCGACTCTTCGAAGAGCGATGTCACCGGTGCCGTGAACGTCGTCGTTCACGCCACCTCGCACCTCAACCTCATCGCCAATGCCATGCGCGGTTTCCGTGCGCCGAATCTGGACGACATGTCGGTCTACCGGGTCACGGCCAGCACTGGCATCGACATCCCCAGCGCAGGCCTCGATCCCGAGCACGTGATGAGCTATGAGCTTGGCGCGAAGTACGAGAACGCGATCGTCTCCGGCTCGGCGTTCTTCTTCCAGAACTCATTCACGAACCTCGTCACCCGCGGCCTGGGCTACTACAACGGCCTGTCGTTCGTCGACACGAACAAGAACGGCGTCCAGGACAAGAACGAGCTTACCCTCCATCAGAACAGCAACGTCGGCTCCGAGAAGATGACCGGCTACGAGATCGAGGTGCGGACGCACCTCACCACCGCGCTCCAGCTCTTCGGCAATTACGCGCACCTCACCAGCGACGTCAAGACCGACCCGACGCTCTACACAAAGATCCTCCCGAAATCGGGCGTGTTCGGAGCGCGCTATAGCGCGGACATTGCGTTCAACCCCTGGGGCGAGGTGGTGATGCGTTACGGCAGCAGGGTCGTGTCGGGCCTGCCTGTGGCCGGGTATCACGTCTTCACGGTCCGCACCGGTGCTTCCGTCACGCCGAAGTTCTCCGTCACCGCCGCCGTGGAGAACATCACGAACGAGCGCTACACGTTCCTGGGCACGCAGTCGAGCCCCTCTCTTTTTGCTCCGGGACGGCAGCTCGTCATCGGCACCCAATATCGCTTCTGAATCGCACAACTGAGGAGATCAACAACATGAAAGCTCGAATCATGAGTGCGATGGTCCTGGCAATGGCCATCAGCGTCATCGCCAGCGCCGCGGACTTCAAAGTCATCGTCAACAGTTCCAACAGCTCCACGAAGATTTCCAAGGCGGATCTGAACGCCATCTTCCTCAAGAAGATGATCAAGTGGAGCGACGGTGTTCCTGCCGCGCCGGTCAACCAGTCGAAGAAGTCGGCCGTTCGCGACAGCTTCACCGCGGCCGTGCACGGCAAGAGCGTTGCCGCCGTCGATAGCTATTGGCAGCAGCAGATCTTTTCCGGCCGCGATGTTCCGCCGCCGGAAAAGGCCTCCGACGCGGAGGTCGTGGCTTTCGTCAAATCCAACCCGGGTGCGATCGGGTATGTGACCAATGCCACCGCGACAGGCGGGGTCAAAACCGTCGACGTGGAATGATTCCGACCGTGCACTTTCGAGGAACAAACACATGAGTGTAGTCACGACATCGCGAAACGCGGCACAGAAGCTCCTCAGCAGGCTGCCGTTCCGATACAAACTACTTTTGCTGCCGTTGCTGGCCACGATCGGGTTCATGATCGTGCTGTTCGTCAGCTTCGTCTTCGGCCAGCGCAACGCGCGGCTGCTCGATCAGGTGCAGAAGGGTTACTACCCATCGGTGGAACGGAGCGCGGACCT